>CALJNY010000236.1 GCA_937981515.1 uncultured Collinsella sp.
CCGCGCTACGCGCGGCGGGGCTTTTTGTGCCTCGTCGATGCCCCGAGATGGGCAAAACCAAGGCATGCTGCCCGCTGCGGATAGGTGGTGTACTTCCCAGCGTGCATTTTTGGGAGTATTCAGCAAGCTCTTAAGAATGCATAACGTTTTGAATGGCCCGTAGTGGTCCGCAGGCGCCCATCGGCAGCCATTGTGGGCGGGCTATCGATGAGTGGAGGGGGTTGTTACTGAGTTTTTGCTTTGCGACGACCTGCAACACTGCTGTAACCGCGTCGTTTTGTCGTTCGCGATGGGGTCGTTGGGGCCCACGGTGCTGAATACTCCGTTTTTTGCACGGCCCAAGGTGGGGTACCCTGAGACGAAGTAAAAAGATTCCTCATTTCTATGCAGATACCGATAGGATTTATGCAAGATTGGGATTGTAAGCCGTGCGCGTGCATAAAATCGGCGGGAGGACGTCTGGAGGTGGCTCGGCTCCCAGAGCCTTGCGCGTGCAGAACGGTTAAAATCGGGACTCGGTCTTAGTTTTGCTTGGAAGGATGCACATGGCTTCTGTAATCGATGCTTCTCTAGAGGAGACGCTCTCCTATATCGCGGGACAGCTTAAGACGCTGACTTCTATTGCTTCGCCTACGGGCTATACCCGTGCGGCGACTGATTATCTAATGGAAACGTTGCGCGATATGGGCTTTGGGCCCGAGCGCTCCAATAAAGGCAACGTGCTCGTTGAGCTTGGTGGTGAGGGTGAGCCGCTCGTACTGGCGAGCCATGTCGATACCCTGGGCGCCATGGTGCGTTCCATTAAGGACAATGGCCGCCTGCGTCCCACGACGCTTGGTGGGCACCAGTGGTCTACGGCCGATGGCGAGAACTGCACCGTCTACACGCGTGACGGTAATGTCTACACGGGCGTGGTCCTCAATACCGAGCCTTCGGCGCATGTGGCCGATGAGCCGGTCAAGACCATCGAGAAGAACATGGAAATCCTGCTCGACGAGAACGTTGACAGCAAGGATGACGTGCTTGAGCTGGGCATTCAGACGGGCGACATCATCGCTATGGATCCGCGCACCACGGTGACGGAGAGCGGCTACATCAAGAGTCGCTTCCTTGACGACAAGCTGTCCGCGTCGATTCTGCTGGGTTTGGCCCGCGCTGTCGCCGACGGCGAGTTGACCCTTTCGCGCAAGGTTTCGCTGCTCTTTACGGTGTACGAGGAGGTCGGCCACGGCGGCGCCTTTGTGCCGGCCGACACGCGCGAGATGATCAGCGTGGACATGGGCTGCGTGGGCGACGACCTGGGCTGCACCGAGCGCATGGTTTCGATTTGCGCCAAGGATTCGGGCGGTCCGTACAACTACGATCTGGTGACCACGCTGTCCAATATCGCGCGCGAGCTGGAGCTCGATTATGCCATCGACGTGTACCCGCACTACGGCTCGGACGTCGAGGACACGCTCTCTGCCGGCTACGACATTCGTCATGGTCTGATCGGCCCCGGCGTGTACGCGAGCCACAACTACGAGCGCAGTCACATGGACGGCGTGCGCAATACCTATGAGCTGGTTCGCGCCTACGTTCAGCGCTAGGGGAGCAGCTTGCGACTCGGCTGACCAATCGCTAAGGCCCGATTTCTCGGGCCTTTTTTCGCTTCATTCTGTTTAGTATTATACTGTATGTAACTAATTAACTTAACGTTTGGAATACTTAACGAGGTGATGCGGTGTATGGATACGTCTGAGTACTTGTCTATGGGTGATGCTGCCCGCCTGCTGGGCGTTACGAAAGCCCGCATATCTCAACTTGCCTCATCGGGAACGCTCGCGTGCGATATTGTGGGCGGACGGAAGATGGTCGAGTACAATTCCGCGGTCGCTTATCAAAAGGTCCGCAAACGTGGACGTCGTCCTGCGGCCGATGTGGGGCGCAAGTTTACGCTGATGTCCGCCGATTACGAGGTCGCTCGTGTCTCATTTGATCCGACGCGTGAGTTTCCCTTCGAAATCGCCGAGGTCCTCGATGCGCAACGAATGCCGTTTGGCACGTGCTCGAGCTCTTCTCCTACGGTGAATAAACGGGAGCTCAACGTGTGGTGGAGCCATCGGTCGGTGCCTGACGTCCGCCCTGGGCTTATTTCGCGCTACCGCGAGCTGGGGATTGCTAACGGCGTTGAGGTGCCGGTTCAGTGCCTGGGTCTATCACTTTCGGATTGTTATTGGCTGCGGCCGGCAGAATGCGACGGGCTCGAATGGCGAAACCTCAATTACTTCGAGAACGATTTTGAGCGATCGGCGCCCGAAGAGCGCTCGGGTTGGCTGGAAGGCATCGGTCTTAAAAATCCCGACAACACATCCGAGGGCGAGCTTCCTAAATCGTGGATGATTCGCAACGGTGTTCGCGTTCTGGTCAAGGGGTGCGGCATGGATGACCAACGGCCCTTTAACGAGGCGGTTGCAACGGCTCTGCATCGTCGCTTGCTGTCGGAGGGCGAGTTTGTTCCTTATACGGTTGAGCGGATGTTCGATGGCCCTGTGTGCCTGTGCGACGACTTTCTTGACGGCCGTGAGGAATACGTTCCGGCTGTTTCCGTTAAGGGCGCACTTGGTAGCCAGCGGGGAAACTCGACGTACGACCGGTACTGCCGCTTCCTTGGTAAGCATGGAGCAGACGAGGCTGCCGTGAGAAGGTCTATGTCGCAGATGATTGTCTGCGATGCCCTTTTGGCCAACAGCGACCGCCATTGGCGAAACTTCGGTATCATCCGTAATGTCGACACCCTGGAGATAAAACCTGCTCCGCTGTTCGATAGCGGCAACTGTCTGTGGTACAACGTACCAACTGCCGTGCTCGCAGCTGGGGAGTTTGGGTTTTCCGCTAAGCCGTTTGGGCCCGACCCTTCCGTCCAGCTGGCGCTTGCGGACTCACTCGATTGGTTCGATGCATCGCGGCTCAACGGATTTGTTGATGAGGCGATCGAGATTCTTTCGCAGAGCGAATGGGCGACGGCGGAGGGCCGACTCGAGGCCATTCGCCGTGGCCTCGAGCGTCGCGTTATCGAGGTTAGTGCTGCTATTGAAGTGCTTCGACACGTGCAGCGATAAACCTGCGGCTACTTAAGTGCGCTGGTCACCGTGCCGCCGCCCAAGACGACGTCGCCGCGGTAGACGACGACGGCCTGTCCGGGGGCGATGGCGCGCTGCGGCTCGTCAAAAGTCAGCAGCATTTGTCCGTCTTCGCCGCGCGTAAGGGTCGCTGCCTGGTCTTTCTGACGGTAGCGGTACTTGGCACCTACGCGAATGCCGCCGGCGTCGAGCTCCGCCTCCATGCGCGTATCCGGCGCGCTCCAGATCCACTCATCGGCCGTGAGCGCTGTGGCCGCCAGGTCCTCCGCCTCGCCCAGATGCACGGTGTTGTTGGAGGCGTCGACGCCCGTTACGTACACGGGATGCGCCATCGCGACGCCCAGGCCCTTGCGCTGGCCGATGGTATAGCGCAGCGCGCCGTTGTGGCGTCCGACCACGCTGCCGTCGCGCCACACAATGTCGCCCGGTGTAGCGGCATGTCCGCAGCGGCGCTCGATATAGCCCGCGTAGTCGCCGTCCGCGATAAAGCAGATATCCTCGCTTTCGGCCTTCTTGGCGTTGATGAAGCCCTGTTCGTCGGCTATGCGGCGTACGTCGCGCTCCTTGTCCAGGCCTGCCAGCGGAAAGATCGTGCGCGACAGCCGCTCCTGCGTAAGCGAATACAAAAAGTAACTCTGGTCTTTTTTGGGGTCCTCGCCGCGATGCAGCTGCCAGGTGCCGTCGGGCGCCTGGCTTGTTTTGGCATAGTGGCCCGTGGCGATGTGGTCGCAGCCCATATCCAGCGCCGCATCGAGCAACGCGCCAAACTTAATGTGGCGGTTGCAGATGATGCACGGGTTGGGCGTCAGCCCTTCCTGGTAGGCGGTCACAAAGCGCTCGATCACGTTGCGGTCGAAGGTTTGCTGCAGGTCGAGCACATGGTGGGGTATCCCCAGGCGCTCGGCGACGGCCTTTGCATCGGCGATGTCGCGGTCGACCTTACTCATGCCTGTTGCGGGATCGGGCGCGGGGCAGGTGAGGCGCATGGTGGCACCGACGCATTCGTAACCCTGACTTTTGAGCAGATACGCGGTCACGCTGGAATCGACGCCGCCGCTCATGGCGACGAGCACGCGCTTATTGTGCATGGGGAGGTTCTCCTTGGTGGCATGTGGCCAAAAAAGAAAAGCGGCGCGGGAGGCTGGTTCCGCGCCGCAGACATTGTAGCAAGTTCGGGCGTCCTGTGGGACACCCTGTTGGGATGAGCTCAGGCTGCCAGAAGAGAGGGGAGACCGGCGTGCCCTGGACTCGTTCTAAGAACGAGAAGCTCTAGTCCTGGAAGAGCGCCGTGGACAGGTAGCGCTCACCGGTGTCGGCGAGCAGCGCCACGATGGTCTTACCCTCGTTCTCGGGGCGCTTGGCCAGCTGCAGCGCGGCCCACACGGCGGCGCCGGACGAAATGCCCACGAGCACGCCCTCCTTGTGGCCCACGGCGCGGCCGGTGGCAAAGGCGTCGTCGTTCTCGACGGGGATGATCTCGTCATAGACCTGGGTGTCGAGGACGTCGGGCACAAAGCCGGCGCCGATGCCCTGGATTTTGTGCGGGCCGGCCTGGCCCTTGGAGAGCACCGGGGAGGTGGCGGGCTCGACGGCGACGACCTTAATCTCGGGGTTCTGCTCCTTGAGGAACTCGCCCACGCCGGTCACGGTGCCACCGGTGCCAACTCCGGCGACGAAGATGTCGACCTGGCCGTCGGTGTCGTCCCAGATCTCGGGGCCGGTCGTGGCCTTGTGAATGGCGGGGTTGGCGGGGTTCACAAACTGGCCGGCGATGATGCTGTTGGGAGTCTCCTTCTGCAGCTCCTCGGCCTTGGCGATAGCGCCCTTCATGCCCTTGGAGCCGTCGGTGAGCACGAGCTGCGCACCGTATGCCTGCATCAGCTTGCGGCGCTCGACGGACATGGTCTCGGGCATGGTGATGATCACCTTGTAGCCGCGGGCGGCCGCCACCGAGGCGATGCCGACGCCGGTGTTGCCGCTCGTGGGCTCGATGATGGTGTAGTCGCCGCCGCGCACGAGCTTGCCTGCCTTCTCGGCCTCGTCAATCATGTTCTTGGCGACGCGGTCTTTAACGGACCCGGCGGGGTTGAAGTATTCCAGTTTGACGAGCACGCGAGCCTTGAGGTCCTCGTCGGCCTCAAAGTGGGTAAGCTCCAGAAGCGGGGTGTGGCCGATAAGCTGATCGATGGACGTGTAAACCTTGCTCATGGTGAACCTCCAAAGTGTTCAAGTTGCTGGTTGCCGTATGGTTTTACGGCGTGTCTAGCAGCCAAACCCATAAACCTTATAGGTTGTTCGTTTAGCTGTTGGCAAGCATAGTAGACACTAAAGCCTAGTAATGCAATAGGAAATAGAAGATTATTACGAGTCGATTAACCATCTTGACCGGAACGGGTATTTTCAAACCCATTTTTTCGGCTAGAATTTCAACGGACTAAAAGACCGAAAGGCAGCAATATATATGTTGGTTTCTACTAAGGGCAGGTACGCCCTGCGCGTTATGGTTGACCTGGCCGAGCACCAGGCGGCCGGTCGCATCCCGCTCAAAGAGATCGCGGCGCGACAGGGGATTTCCGAGAAATATCTCGAGAACATCTTGGCTACGCTCGTGCGCGCCAACATGCTTTCGGGCATGCGTGGCAAGGGCGGCGGCTATGTGCTCACGCGTCCGCCCGAGCAGTACACGGTGGGCGAGATCCTGCGCCTGACCGAGGGTAGTCTGGCGCCGGTCGCCTGCCTGGATGGCGACTGCAAGGGCTGCTCGCGATCTGATGAGTGCCCCACGCTCGACGTGTGGAAGAACCTGGACAAGCTCATCAACGATTACCTCGACGGTGTGACGCTCGACCAGCTCGTCGCCCCCAGCGAAGGCTACGACTACGTCATCTAGCCCACCTGCCATTTGGGGACGGGGTGGAAATGGTAGATTTTCTTGCCCTCTGAGGATTGACAAATAAGAAGGCCGCCCATTTTTGCGATGGGCGGCCTTTGATTTGCTCCGATGCGTTTGTGTGCCGGGGGCGTTTTACTCTTCGGCGATGCTGTCGAGGATGCTGCGCATGATGGACACCAGGATGCTGCCCATAAAGGCCGAGCCAAAGCCGGCGATGGAGATACCGACGCCCAACAGGTTGACCGACAGGTAGCTGGCGAGCTCCAGCATAAAGCTGTTGAGTACGAGCTGGAAAATGCCGAGCGTAATGATCGTGAGCGGCAGCGAGATGACCGTGAGGAACGGTTTGACGAACGAATCGACGATGTTGAGGAACAGTCCCACAAAGGCAAAGCAGACCCAGGCCTCGGCAAAACCGATGGGTTGGATACCGGGAACGAGGAACGTGGCGATCGCGATGGCGATCGAGGTGAAGAGCCAGTTAAGCATAAAGCGCATGGCGTGAATCCTTTCTTGCGCCGGGGTTGCTGGCGTCGCGTGAAGCGGCTTGCGGCGGCGACTTGGATGGTTGCGCGGGCGCGCCGCGGTGTTTGGGCGCCCATTGTCTCAAATATTCGTGGAGCTTACGTGCGCATTTGGTTTCTAAACGGCGTTCGTCCTGAAAAACGTGCCGCTGGCAGAGAGTCTTGTCGCTTTAGTTTGGTGGTGTGCTACACTGCTACGGGCAAATGGCCCATGCATAGTTTTATTGCATATTACGGGCGAACGATGCCCGATGTCAGTATCAACTTCGATGCCTTATGGCGGGTTTGGCGGTGATCGATGAATATCGAGAACATGTTTGACAAGCCTGATGTCAAGCAGCTGGTCCACGCATTTAGTCTTTTGGACGACGAGAAGGATATCCAGGCGTTTTTAACCGATATCTGCACGCCGCGCGAGATTTGCGATCTTTCGCAGCGCTTGCAGGTCGCGCGTTATCTGGATGAGGACGAGCCCTATGTTGAGGTTCAGGCCCGCACGGGCGCCTCGTCCACCACGGTGAGCCGTGTTTCCAAGGCGCTCAACGGCGAGTACGGTGGCTATCGCAAGATCCTCATCAAGCTGGAGGATGGCGAGTAGGTCAACGGCAACAAACGGATTAGCTGGAGCCGCCCCTTCGGGGGCGGTTTTTGTGTGTCGATAATTGATCCCTTGGGGACGGAGGAAAACGGATCATCGAGGGGATCTGGTGCATTGGGGCCAGGTTGTCCGTGCGGGCGGGTAGGATAGATGCGTTGAATATTGCGAACAGTTTGAGTGGAGGACCATGCCTGTTCGAATCTATACCACCAATGCCGGCACGGATTTGAGCGATGCCGAGGCGGCGCTGCTGGCCGACCTGGTTGCCCGCCACGGGCGCGCTGTTCTGTTGGCGCCCTCGTTTGCCGAGCTTGACTTGTGCCGTCATGATGCGGCAGAAGCTGGGGTTTCACTGGGCATCGATTACAAGACGCCCACATCGTGGCTCCGCTCGCTGTGGGAGCTTATGGGCGATGGTCGCAGCTTTGTGGATAACCTTCAGCGCCAGATGCTGTTCTCGGATATGATCGACCGCCGCGACGACACTGCTCTGCAGCCGCTCTCGCGCAGCCAAGGCACGGTACGCATGCTTGCGCGTATGGCCCGCGACGTGTTGCCGGGCGTGGCGGGGACGGGCGACGAACGCTGCCGCGATGCCGCCGCTCAGCCCGAGCCCAAAAGTGACGCCGAGGCCCGCGTGTTCGAGCTGTTGAGCGCCTATGCGAGCGGTTTGGACCGTCGAGACATGGTCGAGCCCTGCGAAGCCGCCGATATGATGGCAGAAGCCCTGGCGAACAACCTGCCGGGGTGCGCCCGCGCCGTCTGCGTGCGTGGTGTCACGTCGTTTACGCATAGCCTGATCGAGCTGTTGTCGGCCGTGGCGAACAGCGGGGGAGAGGTTGTCGTGCTGCTCGCTTGCGAGCAGGCGGCGATGCGCGAGGAACTTGCTGCCGCCTTTGATGCCCGCGGTGTGCTGTTTGAGGTCGCCCCGTTGGGGGAGGACGCCGGCGCGTCCGAGACCGCTTCTGCGCCTGCTGCTCAGTCCGCCTTTGTAGAGGTTGCCGGCCCTCACGCCCGCGCCCACGCCTATGTGGATGCAATCGATGAGCTGGTAAAAACGTGTGAGGACGCCGCGGTCGACGGCGGTGTCACGGCGTCCGCGGACCCCGTGCGCGTGCTCGTGGTGTCTGCCCGGGCACCCCAGCTGTTCGGTGAACTCGCTGCCCGTTTGGCGGCGCGTCACATTGCTGCTGAGACAACCGAGTTCACGGCGTTTTCCCAATCCATCGCGGGCAGGCAGTTTACGGCGCTCGCCAACCTGATCGAGCGTATGAAAGCCGCCGACGAGGGCACCGCTTCCAAGACCGAGTGGTGGCCCGCTCCAGAGCTTACCGACTGGATATATAACCCGCTTTCGGGTGCCGACGCCGCGAGCGCCCGCGGCTTCGACAAGAACATGCGCCTGTCGCGCAACAAGACCACTGCGGGCGTCAAGAGCCTGCTGCAGAGCGTGCAGGGCCAGGTGAGGGGCGCCCGCAAGGCCGCCAGCGAAGATAACTGGTTTAAGAACGTGCCATGCGTGGTCTCGGACGTGTTTCAGGCGCTGTGGCGCGACAAACCCGTGACGGCGCTCAAGGCCATGCTCGCCGTTGCCGAGGCGCTGCCCGATCGCGCTCTAGGCGGTCTTGACGGCCAGGCCCGTCGCCAGGCAGAGACGACTCTGCTGCGCCATGCCATCGACATCCTTATGAACGATGCTCGCGCGCTCGACGTGTCGCAGGCCGCGACCGTGCCGGTTCTCGACGGCGTTCGAACCAAAGTGGACAAGCGCAGTACCGCTTACGATTACGAGACCTACGAGGTCGATCGCACACCAAGAGCACAAATGCGCTTTGTGTCGCTTGCCGATGCGTCGGTTTTGCGTCCTGGCGGCTACGATGCCGTGCTGTTTGCCGATGTAGACCTGGACAGCTACCCGCTTTCGCACGAAGAGGGCCCGCTTGCCACGTTGACGGCCGAGCTGCGCCGCGACGGCGTGTCTTTGGAGCCCGCCGCCCTGCTGCGCGTGCGCTTTGGCCGTGCAATGCAGGCAGCGAACGGTCCGGTCGCGCTCGCCCGCGTGACACACGATCGCCAGGCGCGCGAGTGCTACCCGGCAGCCGTATGGACCGAGCTGCGGGCACATGCCGAGGCCGCTGGCGCTGCCAAGCCCACGCGCGTGGGCGAGGGCGATATCATCGCCGACTTTGATCCCGCGGCAGGCGAAGGTCTTAGGCGCGAGCGCGTGACCTGCGAAGCTCCTCAGCATCTGAGCGATGAAGCCATTCCGTATCTGGTCCTGCGCCGTCGCGATGGCGAGGGCGAGGATGCACCGCTGGTGCCGCGTCTGACGTCTGCCTCGCAGATCGAGGCCTATTCGACCTGCCCGCTATGCTGGTTCGTCTCGTACCGCGTGAAGCCCCAGTCGATCGACGCCGGCTTTGGCAATATGGAGAAGGGCAACTTTGTCCACGACGTGCTGGAACACCTGCACGCCCGTCTGCCCCAGGAGGGCATGGAGCGCGTGACGCCCGAGAACCTGCCGCGTGCCCAGGAGCTGCTGCGCGAGGTCTTTGACGAGACCTTGGTCGAGCATGCCTCCAAGCGCGGCAACGAGGGCCCGCTCGTGCCGCTCTCCCCGGTGGAGGAGCGCCAGGTGGCCGAGATTCTGCCGCAGCTGGAGGGCGTGCTTGCCTATGAAGCCGAGGCGCTGACTCCTTTTGCTCCGCACTACCTGGAGTTTGCCTTTAACGATCTTAACGTTGAGTATGCCGGCTGGCCACTCGGCGGGCGCATCGACCGTGTGGACGTGGATACCGAGAACCGCGCCGTGGTGATCGACTACAAGCATCGCACGGGCGTTGAGGAGTTTAAACTCGCCGACCCCACGGTGCGCGACAAGGAATCGGGCACGGCGCTCATCGACGATCCGCGCTGGTTGCCGCCACATACCCAGACACTTATCTATGCGCAGGCCATGCGCCGGGCGCTGGATCTGGATACCCGCGCGGCGCTCTATTTTTCGACCAAGGGCGGCAAACCGGCGCTGCGAGGCGCCGCGAGTGCCGAGCTGCTCGAGGAGGAGCGTGGTGACGGCCGCATCCCGGGGCTTAAGAAGGGCTTTCCCGGTGAGGGCGGCAACATGGACTTCGATGCGCTGCTCGATCGCGTGGAGGCCGGCATCGCCGAGCGCCTGCGCGAGCTCGAGGCAGGCAACGTCGCTGCTGTCGACCCGGCGTCGACGCAGGCCGCGCATGCCCGCTGCTCGTATAACCACGAAGGAACGTTTGTAAGGAGGGACGTGTAGACCATGGATCTTTCGACCTTGATGCCGCAACAGCTGCAGATCGTCAAGACGCTCGACCGTCCGCTGTTTGTCTCGGCGGGCGCCGGTTCGGGCAAGACCTTTACCCTCACGCGCCGCATTGTCTACGCGCTCTCGCCCGAATCCGGTCCGTTCGTTGAGCATCTGGATCAGGTGCTCGCCATCACCTTTACCAAGGACGCCGCGGCCGAGATTCGCGACCGCGTGCGTCGTGCGCTTATCGACGAGGGCATGGACGAGGAGGCACTGACCGTCGACGACGCGTGGATCTCGACCATTCACGGCATGTGCTCGCGTATCCTGCGCGCGCACGCGCTGGAGCTGGGCATCGACCCCGAGTTCACGGTGCTCACCGATACCGATGAGCTCATGGATCAGGCTGTTGAGCATGTGCTGGGTCGCGCGACGGCACCCGATGCCGCCCCCGAGCTCGCGGCGTCGCTCAAGGCCCTCTATGCCTGGTATCCCATGGCGGGCGAGGGCGGTTCCTTTGGCGCCGGCACTACCATCAAGGGTCTGGTGCGCGAGCTGCTGGAGTTGTCGAGCCAGTTGCCGGGCGGTATGGACGACGTGCGCGTGGCGCGCGGCCAGGCCGATACCTCGGCACTCGCCGATGCCTATCGCGCGGCGCTGGGCGCAAGCAAGGCCGCGACCGAGAAGGCACAGACGGCGCTCGATGCCATCGACGCGTTCGAGGCGAGCGGCAAGACCATGGTCGATGCGGCGCGACTCATGATGTCGTGCGCCATGCCGCGCGCGAGCAAGGCATTCCCTAAGGAGCAGGTCGAGCTACTCAAGGCGGAGGCTGCCGATGCGTTTATCAATATCGTGCTGGCCTGCGGTGGCCCGGCGCTCGATGCGCTGATGGGCCTGGCCCGTTCCGTGGAGGCCGAGTATCGCGCGCTGAAAGCTGCCCAGTCCGCCCTCGATAATAACGACCTGCTGCGCATGGCCTACGAGGCCCTGCGCGATTACCCTGCCATCCGTGCTGCGTACGAGGGCCGCTTTAAGATGGTCATGATCGACGAGTTCCAGGATACCGACCAGATGCAGGTCGATCTGATCCGCTACCTGACGGGTGCGGGGGAGCGCGCGCTGTGTACCGTGGGCGATGCGCAGCAGTCGATCTATCGCTTCCGCGGCGCCGAGGTCGAGGTCTTCCGTCGCCAGGAGCGCAAAGTGGGATCGACGGCGGCGTCCGAGACGGTTGCCACGCTGGATGTCCCCACCGGCGAGCTCGTCAAGCTCGTGCGCAACTTCCGCAGTCACGACGAGGTACTGCGTTACGTGGCACGCGTCTTCGACGGCGATGACGGCGGCCTGATGCAGGGCTTTTTGGATCTTGAGGCGAGCGACGGCCGCAAGGACACGCTGGTGGCAGATGCCTCGCGTCGCCAGGCCCTCTTTGTTGCCGGCGGCAGCACGCAGGAGCGCACACAGGCCAAGGCCCGTGCAATCGCGGAGCGATTCCGCGCGCTTGCCGATGCCGGCCAGCCCCAGGGCGGCATGGTGCTGCTGCTGGGCCGCATGACCAACGCAGACGTCTACGCACAGGCCTTCCGCGACCAGGGGCTCGACTGCGTCATCGCGGGCGGCTCGGTCTTTGCCCAAGCCGCCGAGGTGCAGACGGTGCGCGCCCTGGTTTGTGCGCTCGCCAATCCGGCCGATACGGCGCAGGGCCTTATGCCGCTGCTGGCCTCGCCGATGTTTGCGCTCGGCGCCCAGGATTTCCTAGCGCTGGCGACCAAGCTCGACGAGCAGACGGGGGAGACCTCGCGCAGGAATATCGACGTGGGCATCATGAGCGATTCCGATGTGCCGGGCCTGCAAGACCTGCCGCTCGTGACGCGCGCCCGCGAGGTACTGCGGTATGCGCTTCGTCGCGTGGGCCGCGATTCGTTCGCAGCCATCGCGCGCGACGTGGTCAACGCCTCCGGCTGGTTTGTGCGTCTGGCACAGCGTGGTCCCGAGGGCAAGGCCATTGCCGCCAACGTGCTCAAGGCGCTCGACGCTGTGGCCGAGGCGGAGGCCGAGTTCGGCAACTCGCCGCGTTCCATCGCGCTTGCCTTCGATCGCTTCCTAGCGGGCAAGGAAGCCCCGGGTGCCCTCAACGAGGAGGGCGACGGCGCGGTGCGCATCATGACGGTGCACGCATCCAAGGGCCTGGAATATCCGGTCGTGGCGGTCGCCGAGTGCTTTGGCGTGCGCAAGTCGTCCGGTGCGGCTCAGATGGGGCGTGTCGAGGGCGGGGCGCAGGTTGTGGCACTGCCTGCACGCTTCGACGGCGTTAAGCTCGCCGACGGAACCTTTGTGAAGGGCGACGACGTTAAAAAGCAGTTTGAGCATGCGTTTAAGGGCAAGGGCACGTCGCTATGGCTGCCGCCGGAGCTCATGGAGGACGTCTGCGCGACGGGTTCTCCCGCTGAGGCATTTGCTCGCCTGCGCAACGACGACCTGCAGCTTTCGCTCGAAGAGCGGGCTCGTTTGCTCTATGTCGCCATGACGCGTGCGCGCGAGCTGGTGATCTTGGCGATGGATGCCGGCGTGAGCCGTGGCAAGGTGACGGCGCCGACCTTCGACGTCGAGACCGATCTGACCTACGACGTGCTGCGCCGTATTTTGCCGACCGACGCTCTGGACATGCCACAGCTCGATAGTGATCGTTTGACGTTCGACAACTCCAAGCCGGGCGACTACGAGCTCATTTCGCTCGCGGACTTTACCTTTGGCGAGCAGGCGTTTGAGGCCAACGCTTCGCTGGATGCCGAGGGCAGGCTTGTCCGCGGCAATGCGGAGCCGGAGGGCGCAGGTGCAGATGCCCGCGCCGCCGTTCCCGGTCCTGCCGACCCTGAGCCCGATGCGTTTGAGCTCGTGTATCCCCAGGCGGTGGGCGTGCGAATGGGCATCTGCCCGTATCCGGCGCGCGATTCGTACAGCTACTCGTCAATTGCAGCGGCGCTGCATGCCGAGTCCGAGGACCGTGCTGCCGAGACGCACGTGCCCATGGACGAGGCCGGCGATGATGCGGAGTCGGATGGTTCCGAGATGACGGATGCAGACGTGGCCGCCGTTGAGCCTACCGGCAACCCCATGGCGCTGGGCTCGGCGTTCCATGCCGCCTGCCAGTGGCTGATCGAGATGGGTGCCGATGCGCTGCCCGCCGCGCGTGCCGATGCACTGGCGCGTCTGTGGTGCCTGACGCCGGAGCAGCGCGAACGCTTCGACGTTGCTCTGGACCGCTGGCTCAAGTCGGCCGTTCGTGCCGACCTGCTCGCGTGGCCGTGCGTTCGCGCCGAGGTGCCGTTCTTTTCGCTGGGCTGCGAGGACGAGGACATCGCTCGCTACGGTGCATATGCCGAGGGCGCCATCGACGCTTTGGCGACGAACCCGGCCGATCCGTCACGCGCGCTGGTCATCGACTACAAGACGGGCGGCACACCGGACGAGACGCCGGAACAGTTGCAGGAGAAGCACGTCCTGCAGGCGCGCGTCTACGCTGATGTTCTACACAAGGCGGGCTTTGAGGCCGTGACCGTCAAGTTCGTCCGCGTGGAACAGGCCGATCCGACTCTCTTCGTCAATCCCGCCGAGCCCCAAGTAGTCACCTACAATCTCTAGCCCTCAGATAACTTGCGGTGGAATAGTTCCTGTATTGCGGCCCAGATGGCCCAAGCGGGAACTATTTCACCGCAACTGCAAGAGGAGCCGTGTGGGTTTGGCTAGGTTCGGGTGCTGTCCGTGCCGTGGGGTAAAATCGTTCAGTCAGAACACGAACCCGCATCGGAGCTCATCACATGGCATTCGTCCATCTGCACAATCACACTGTTTTCTCCATGCTCGACGGCGCAACCCGTATCCAGGATATGGTCAACCGTGCCGTTGAGCTGGGCATGCCCGCCGTGGCCATCACCGACCACGGCTACATGTACGGCGTGCCCGACCTGGCGCTGGCCTGCGACGCCGTCAATCACAACACGCCCGAGTACAAAACCTGGAGCCACGACAAGGCCTTCTTGGAAAAGGACCGCCGCGACGAGCTGGTGGAGCCCGATCCCGAGGCAAACCCGCGCGAGCATGCCCAGTATGTGAAGGACATGGCCATGTGGGACGAGAAGGGCAACATCGACGAGCTCAAGCCGCCCCTGGTCATCAAGCCCATCTTTGGCTGCGAGGTTTACTTTACGCCGGACGAGACGCTCGCCCGCGACCACAAGCCCGAGCTCTACCACATGATTCTTCTGGCCAAGGACCAGGAGGGCTACGTCAACCTGATGCAGACGGTTTCCGAGGCCGCCGTGCAGGGCTTTTACTATAAGCCCCGTGTGACGCTCGACAACCTGCGCCGCCATGCCAAGGGCATGATCTGCACGAGCGCCTGTATCGCCGGCATCATTCCCAAATACATCGACCGCGGTGACATGGAAGGCGCCATCAAGTGGGCCGAGACCTTCCGTGACACCTTCGACCCCGGCGATTTTTATATCGAGATTCAGGAACACGGCATCACCACCGACAACGGCCTGACCGACGAGCAGATGGACCGCACGCTCATCGACATTGCCAAACAGGTGGGCGTCAAGGTCATCGCCACCAACGACTTCCACTATCTGCGTCGCGAGGACGCGCCCGTGCAGGACGTCATCATGTGCATCGGTATGAACGCCAAGGTCGACGACCCCAACCGCATGCGCATGACCGGCTCGGAGTTTTACATGAAGACCGAGGAGGAGATGCGGGCGATGTTCCCGTATTGCCCCGAGGCCTGCGACAACACGCTCGAGATCGCCGACAAGTGCTACGTCGAGCTCGACTGGGACTCCATCATCCTGCCGCGCTTCCCGCTGCTCGATCCCGGCGAGACGCACGAGAGCCAGTTCCGCCGCGAGTGCGAGAAGGGCCTGCGCCAGCACTACGGCGAGGATTGGGCGACGCGCGAGATCAACGGCGTCAACATCAAAGAGCGCTTTGAGTACGAATACAAGGTCATCTGCGACAAGGGCTTTGCCGCCTACTTCCTCATCGTTGCCGAGTACGTGCAATGGGCCAAGGACAACGGCATCGGCGTCGGCCCCGGCCGTGGCTCGGCCGCCGGCGCTATCGTCGCCTACGCCATGAACATCACCGCGTTCGACCCGCTCGAGAACGGCCTGATGTTCGAGAGGTTCCTGTCCCCGCAGCGTACCGAGATGCCCGATATCGATATGGACTTCGACGATGAGCGGCGCCTCGAGGTCGTGGAGCACGTTCGCCAGCTCTACGGTCCCGAGAAGGTCACCCACGTCATCACCTACTCGACCATTAAGGCCAAGCAGGCCATCAACGACGCCGCGCGCGTTTTGGACTATCCGGTCTACATGGGCCAGCGCCTGTCCAAGATGGTCTCGAGCGACCCCAAGGTCAAGCTCAAGCAGGTGCTCGACAAACAGCCCGGCAAAGAGGATTTGTTTAACCCCGATTTTGCCGAGGCCTATAAAAAGGACGACGACGCCCGCCGCATCATCGACACGGCGCTCTCGATCGAGGGCCTCACTCGTGGCGAGGGCGTGCATGCGTGCGCCGTTCTGATCTGCCGCGACCCCGTCAACGAGCACGTGCCCACCAAGCTCGACACCAAGGGCGGCGTCGAGATTACCCAGTACGAGGGCCATACCGTTGCCGACATGGGCCTGCTCAAGATGGACTTCCTGGGCCTGCGTACGCTGACGGTTATCTCCAAGGCCAAGGCAAACATCAAAAAGAATTTCGGCATCGACATCAAAGAGGAAGAGATCCCCTTTGACGATCCCGAGATCTTTAAGCTCATGGGTTCCGGCCACACTGCCGGCGTCTTCCAGGTCGAGTCCGCCGGCATGACGGCCACGATCAAGAACATGAAGCCCACCGAGTACAAGCACGTCGTAGCATTGATCGCTCTGTACCGCCCGGGTCCGCTGGGTGCCGGCATGGTTTCGTCCTACATCAACCGTATGAACGGCAAGGAACCGGCGGTCTCCTACGACGACCGCCTGGACGACATCCTGGGCGAAACCTACGGCACCATGGTCTACCAGGAGCAGGTTATGCTCATCTCCGTCGAGATGTGCGGCTTCTCCAAGGGCGAATCGGACTCGCGTATCCGTAAGCCCGTGGCTAAGAAAAAGATCAAGCTGCTCACGTCGACGGTGCTCCACTGGGAGGATGGCTCGGACGAGACCACCTACGACCACTGGATGAACGGCGCCATCAAGAACAACTACACGCGCGAGGTCGCCCAGAAGATTTGGGACGATGTTCTCGAGTTCGCGTCCTACGCCTTCAACAAGTCGCACTCCGCCGGCTACGCCATCCTGGTTATGCAGACGGCGTGGCTCAAGGCGCACTATCCGCACGAGTACATGGCAGCCGTTCTGACGTCCTACACGGGCAAGACCGACAAGATCGTGCACTACGTCTCGGCATGCCGTCACGACGGCATCCCCGTGCTTTCGCCAGATGTCAACGAGTCCGGTACCGAGTTCACGGCTACCAAGGAAGGCGTGCGCTTTGGTCTGGCCGGCATCCGCGGCGTGGGCACCGGCGTGGCGCAGGCGATTATCGCCGAGCGTGAGGCGGGCGGCCCGTTTAAGACACTGCACGATTTTGTGGAGCGCGTGGACTCGAGCCAGGCCAACCGCCGCGTGATCGAATCGCTGATCAAGGCAGGTGCCTTCGACTCCACGGGCTATCCGCGCCGTCAGATGATGCACTTTGTGGACAAGAACAACCCCGAGAACATCATCGACGCCGCGATAAAGCGCCAGAAGGACCGCGCGAGCGGCCAGACCTCGTTCTTCGACATGTTTGGTGATGTTGAGGGCTCGGGCTTTGAGGTCAGCGTGCCCGATCCGGACGGCCAGGAATGGGACCGCCACCTCAAGCTGAGCCAGGAGAAGGAGGTTCTGGGCATCTATGTCTCGGACCACCAGCTGCGCCCGTTTGAGTATGCGCTCAGCAAAGCGCGCGACTTCTCGTTATCGCAGATCGATACCGGTTACGAGGTGCAAAACCCCACGGGCGGCACTATCAACCAGGAGATTCCCGAGGGCAAGGCACTGTGGTGGGCCGGCATGGTCTCGAGCGTGTCCAAGCGCGTGACCAAAAACGGCGACCCCATGGGCATCGTGCAGCTCGAGGACATGGAAGGCGAGGCCACCGTCGTGGTGTTCCCCAAGACCTACAAGGAGGCCGAGGGGTACCTGTACGGCGAGGTCGATCCCGAGACCGGTGCACAGCTGTCCGATGCGTTTGTGCGCATTAAGGGCAAGCTCGAGCGCTCGGACCGCGGCGACCAGATCATCGCGCAGGAGATCGTGCCGCTGGAGCTCAACGAGGAGAACAACAAGCCTAAGGTGTTTGAGGTCATGGTGCCCAACAGCCGCTTTAGCCAGGGCAATATGGCGCGCCTGGCCACGGTGCTCACCACTAACCCGGGCGGCGACCGCGTGGAGAT
>CALJNY010000237.1 GCA_937981515.1 uncultured Collinsella sp.
CTGGTTTCTGCCGATCTGTGCGTGACGCTTTCGGACATTGACGGCCTCTACACCGCCAATCCGCATGAGGACCCGACGGCCGAGTTTGTCCCGGTCGTGCATAAGATCGATGCCAAGATTATCGCCTCGGCGGGCGATTCTTCAACGTCGGTGGGCACCGGCGGCATGATCACCAAGATCAGCGCGAGCCGCATTTTGATGACGGCCGGCATTCAGAGCGTGATTTGCTCGGGCGAGGAGCCCGATGCGCTCGTGCGCTTGGCCCGTGGCGAGAGCGTGGGAACCCTGTTCGATCCGCCGGCGGAGCGCCTGGACATTGCGCCCCGCAAGCTGTGGATCGCGCTAGGCGACAAGGCGCATGGTTCGGTGACGGTTGACGACGGTGCCGCGAAGGCTCTGGTCAGCCGTGGCTCGTCCTTGCTCGCGGTGGGTATTCGCCAGGTCGATGGAGAGTTTGCCGAGGGCGATGTGCTCGATGTGTGCGACCCGAGCGGTATGGTTGTCGCCCGCGGTATCGCCGAGGCCGATTCGGACGTGCTGGAGCTTGCTGCCGGCCGCCGCCAGGACCAGATCGCCAGCAACCGCCTGCTGGCAGACCTGGCCGAGAAGCCCGCGATCCATCGAGACAACTTAATTGTCTTCGCCTAACGGGTCGACGCTGCGCGCCGCCCAGAGCGACAATTTGTCATTCAAAAGGCGAGGCATGACCATCAGGTCTATGCCTCGCCTTTTTCATGCCAACTTGTTCGCTCTGGGCGGCGCTCGCTTCTTTTGTTCGACCTACGATACAAAGCCACTCGCTTAGGGGCGTTTTCGCTTTCCGTCCTCTTTCTGCAATGACTTCATTAACCTGGCACTTGGGGACGTTCCTTATGTGCCGGCAGGTGGGGACACTCCTTCGCTAGAAGATTCGGCGCAGGTCTCCGCGGTTGAGGGCTTCGTCGAAGAGGTGCTTGAATACCACGCTGCCGTGCAGGCCGTCGTGCTCGAACTCGTTGGTAACCCAGGCGTGCGAGTTGCCCACGCGGCTGAGCGTGTCGAGCTGCATGCCCGAGTCCACGTACAGGTCATCGAAGTACACCGCGGCTTGGAGCGGCACCTCGTTACAAGCCAGGCGCTGCGGGTCGTAGATTTTGTCCCAGCTGGTGTCCTCCATCAGCAGGTCCATCGCCGGCTTGAAAGGCTTCAGTTCGGGCATCTGCTCAAACATCCACGGGAACATGGCCTCGCCGGTAAACATGAGCGGGCGCGCGAGTGTGTCGAACTCGGCACGATGAGCTTTCTCTTCTGCCGCGGCCCAGCGAATGGGCATGGTGTCGCCGTCGGCGTAGATGAACTCCTGAAGCGTCCAGTACAGCGGATTCGTGCGCGTGTTGGTGCGCTCGAAGGCGCGCATCAAAAAACTATCGGATACTGAGGCACCGCAGCTCAGCGTGCCGTCGCCGTCAACAAAAGCGTGATCGATAATCCAATGCATGCGCTCAAAGCTCGGCTTCATGCCAAAGTCGCTGCCCATGAGCTGCAGGCGCTCCACTGTCATCGGCGAGCCGTCGGGCAGCACGGGCTTTTGCTCCTCGATCGCATCGGCCAGCGCCGCCACGCGCTCGACGTCGGCGGGGTAGCGGTCGTAATACTGCTGCGTCTTGGCGGCCATGCGCGGGAAGGTGTGCGCGTAGACCTCGCTGGCGCTCGCCGGGACGTGGGGGATGCCACCGCAGGTAAAGCTCGCCGCCACGCCCTCGGGGAAGAGCGACAGGTAGCTCAGTGTCAAAAAGCCGCCGTAGCTCTGGCCGAGCGTGACCCAGGGCTTACCGCCAAAGCCCACCAGGCGCAGGTACTCAAAATCGCGCACGATGGATCTGGCGAGGTGGCGCTTGAGGTAGTCCGCCTGCGAGCGTGCGGCATCGGAGCCGTCCGCTGTCGCGCGATCACCCAGTGCCTTGATCGTGCGTCCGTCCACGCAGTTGCTGCGCCCGGTACCACGCTGGTCGGGCAGTACGACGCGGAAATGCTTGACGGCCTCTTCGATCCAGCCATCGCTTGTGGGCGACAGTGGAC
>CALJNY010000238.1 GCA_937981515.1 uncultured Collinsella sp.
ATGCGCGAGATATCGCGCTGGCAGGATGACCCCAAAGGCGGCGCAGGTCGCTGGCTTTCGGAAGCCGAGCTTTTCTACCGCCAGGGCCTGCTGATGGCCGACTTTGAGGACGACTGTCCCTACAACGGCACCTTTAAATCGTACTTTCCCACCTACAACGCCATGAGCGACCGGCAGCTGCGCGGCTACTTTACCTGGCGTGCCCAAGTGCGCCGCGGAACCGTCGAGGAAACGTCTACGTCCTTTGCCTTTCTGTATCTCTATGAGCTGATCTGCGGCATTGGCGTAGATAATCCGCTCGATGGTTTTAACAAGATCAAGGCTTTTTGGGATGTCTATCGCGCCTTCGAGCCCGGCATCGACCGGTTTGCACGCGTGTGGCTGCAGGATTACGCCGTGTTCCACGGGCTCGATCCCAAGCTACTTCGCGACTCTAAAACCGTCATGTTCGATAACGCCCTTATCGAGCTGCGACGCGCGGCACGAGACCTTGTCCCAGCACCGGCACCGTCCGGCCAGACCCCTAAGCGTCGCAAAACCTCCGAGCCCACGCTCCCCCTTCCGCCCGATGAGGTGCGCGAGGAGCGACTCATGGCTGCCATCGACGCACTCTCCACGTACAACCTAAGTAACTCGCGGCTCGACCGCAGCCACCACCGCGATCTGCGCCACGTGGCATGCGCCGTGTATGTCCGTATGGCGCGCTACTATGACACGCACCGAAAGACCGGCATCGTGGCGAGTTTATTTGGGGAGGAGACGGCCATGCCCTACACCATGTTTGCCTCGGCCGTATTCTTTGCGCCCGAGCGCCACGAGGACTGCGAATACCGCCTGGATCCTATCCATATCTACCGTTGCCAAAACGGCTTTTGGGAATGCATGCGTATCCACGGTAGTAGGCAAAAGAGCAGCAAGCTCGGTGAAATGATGCGCGCCTGCGACCAACGCCTGCGCCTGGCGCTGGACCCCGCCCATCCCCTTAAGGAAGAAAAGGTCCCCAAATATCTGGCCAAGATTATCGATGACGAGATTGTGGCATGGCTTTCGTGGGACGCCGCACACCAGCCCGTCAAGATCGATATCGATCTGAGTCAGCTGGGGCACATTCGGAGCGCCGCTGCGCAAACGCGCGAAGCGCTTTTGATCGACGAAGAGCGCGAGGACGACGCATCCGCAGAAGCCGAGGCAGCGGGCTCAGGGCAACCGGAAGCCGAGCCCGTAGCCGACGCGATTGTCGAACCGGTCGTGGCACCCATTCGGCAGGACTTGACCGACGAGCCGACCATATCCACCGAACAGTTTGGTGTCGTGGCACCGCTTCTTGCGCCGACGCCCGCGTTCGCAGCTGCTGCGCCCGCTGACGCCGCGAGCGAACTCGCGCCCGCCGCAACCGCGTATCTGCGCGCACTGCTCGAGCAGAACGCAGCGCAAGCGACATCGGCAGTGGCGCACTCGGGACAGAGCGAGGACATGCTCGTCGATAGCATCAACGAGGCGCTCTTTGACCTGGTGGGTGACACCGTAATTGAATTTGGCGCGGCAGGACCGCAAATTATCGAGGACTACGAAGCAGACGTGAGAGGATACCTAGACTATGAGTGATACCGCATCCGCAGCACCCCGCGTGCCCAAGCGCGTCGCCGCCGTCATTCTCAACTCGCTCAAGGGCGGCGTGGTCCCGCGCATCGGCCTTCCCTATATCACCGTGGGACGCGAGGTCGAGATTCGCGCCCTGCTCACCGATTTGAGTCTCATCGCCGACGGCGGCGCAAGCTTCCGCTTTCTGGTCGGTCGCTACGGCGCCGGCAAGAGCTTTTTGCTCCAAACCATCCGAACGCATGCCATGGGCGAGGGATTCGTCGTCGCCGATGCAGACTTATCCCCCGAGCGCCGTCTGCAGGGCGGGCAGGGGCAGGGCCTTGCCACCTACCGCGAGCTCATACGCAATATATCGACCAAGACGCGCCCCGAGGGCGGTGCGCTCAACCTAATTCTGGATCGCTGGGTTGCCTCGTGTGCCGACGTCGACGAGTCGGTCGTCAATGCCCAACTGGCCCCGCTCGAGGAGATGGTCCACGGCTTCGACTTCACCCGCATGCTTCGCCGCTATCGCACGGCCGTATCCGAGGGCGACGAGGAAGCCATGAGCCGCGTGACCAAATGGATCCGCGGCGAATACCGTACCAAGAGCGAGGCTCGCGCCGAGCTGGGCTCCTCGACCATCATCAGCGATGACGACTGGTACGACTACGTTAAGCTCATTGCACGCTTTTTGGTCTGCAGCGGATACAAGGGCATGCTGGTGCTCATCGACGAACTCGTGAATCTGTACAAGATTCCCAACGCGATCACGCGCCAATACAACTACGAGAAGATCCTGACTATGTACAACGACACGCTCCAGGGCAAGGCGCAGTACCTGGGCATGATCATGGGCGGCACTCCAACCTCTATCGAAGACCGCCGCCGAGGCGTGTTCTCCTACGAGGCCCTGCGCAGCCGACTCGCTCAGGGCCGCTTTGCGCGCGAGGACCTTAAGGACATGCTCGCGCCCATCATCCGCCTGCAGCCACTCACCTATGAGGAGTTGCTGGTGCTGATCGAAAAACTCATGCAAATTCACGCCGGCTACTTTGGCTGGACGCCCACGCTTACCGAGAACGACTTGGTGGACTTCCTCAAGATCGAGTTCGGTCGTGTGGGAGCCGACACGCATCTGACGCCGCGTGAAGTCATTCGTGACTTTATCGAACTGCTCGATATCCTGTGTCAGAACCCCGATGCAAATGTGGCGGAGCTGCTGCAAAGCGTTGGTGGCGACGCGCTGGTGCCGGCAGCCGCAACAGGCGACACCGGCACCGCAGACGGCGACCGTAACTTCGCCGAATTCACCATCTAGCCTGCCAAAAAGGGACAGGTTTATTTTGGTAGGTTCTATCTGGGCAAACGTTGAGGCAGTAATGCAGCAAGCCGTTGCCAGCCGCGTTGAGAGATTCGTTTTTGAGAGGAGGCCCCGTGAACGCCTTTGACCGCTACGCCCCGTTTATCCAGGATTTCATTTACTCCCACGATTGGGAGAGTCTGCGCTCCATCCAGGTTGCGGCGGCAGATGCCATCTTCAACACGCAAGACAATGTGCTCCTGACGGCATCCACGGCATCTGGCAAAACCGAGGCAGCCTTCTTTCCCATCCTGACCGAGTTTTGGGAGAACCCGCCCGCGAGCGTGGGCGCCCTTTACATTGGCCCCCTCAAGGCGCTCATCAACGACCAGTTCGTTCGCCTCAACGATCTGTGCGAAGAGGCCGACATCCCCGTCTGGCACTGGCACGGCGATGTCTCGCAGTCGCACAAGGCAAAGCTCATCAAAAAGCCGAGCGGTATCCTACAGATTACGCCCGAATCACTCGAGGCACTCCTGATCCACAAGCACATGGCAATTCCGCGTATGTTTTGCGACCTGCGCTATGTGGTCATCGACGAGGTCCACTCGCTCATGCGTGGTGACCGCGGCGGGCAGACGCTCTGCCTTATCGAGCGTCTTTCGCGCATGGCGGGCGTGCGGCCCCGGCGCATCGGCCTTTCGGCCACCATCGGGGACCCGGAACGCACGGGTGCCTTCCTGTCGCAGGGGACGGGACGCGACTGCGTCATCCCCCGCTTTGAGGAGCCGCGCCGCGTGTGGCGTATCTCCATGGAGCACTTCTACAACTCGGGTCCCCAGGCGCAGCAGCGAGGATTCACGAGCACAGGTCCGCAGGAAGCTGAGGTGCTAGCATGCGAGCGCATTGAGGCGGCACCACCCGCGGCACTGCCCGTCAGCACCCAAGACATGCGCCATAGTGGGCAACTCACACAGGAGGAACGCCGCCAACGCCGTGATCAGGCACGGAGCAAGGCTGCCCCCAAGGACCGTCGCACTTCCTCGGCCCCCGAAGGGGAAGTCGACATCCCGCAGGCAACCGAACAGGCACTGCTCAACCCCACCGACACCGCACCCGACAACGCCGACCCCGGCATGGGCTACATCTTTGAACATACCCGCGGCCGCAAGTGCCTGGTCTTTGCCAACTCGCGCGAGGAGGCAGAGGCCGTGTGTTCCATGTTGCGCAGCTACTGTGAAAGCCGGCACGAGCCCGACCGTTTCCTCATCCATCACGGCAATCTTTCGGCATCGTTGCGTGAGACGGCAGAAGAGCTCATGCGCGACGAGGAACAGGCACAGACAACCGTCACCACCTCCACGTTGGAGCTTGGCATCGATATCGGTCGCCTGGAGCGCGCGTTCCAGATCGATGCACCGTTTACCGTCAGCTCCTTTTTGCAGCGCATGGGGCGCACAGGCCGCCGCGATCTTCCGCCCGAGATGTGGTTTGTCATGCGCGAGGAGGAACCCGAGCCGCGCACGATGATGCCCGAGACCATTCCGTGGAAGCTCCTGCAGGGCATCGCGCTCGTACAACTCTATCGCGAGGAAAAATGGGTCGAGCCGCCCGAGCTCGATCGGCTCCCCTACAGCCTGCTCTATCACCAGACCATGTCGACGCTCGCCAGCACCGGCGAGCTCACACCGGCCGAGCTTGCTCAGCGTGTGCTCACGCTCAGCTATTTCCACCGCGTCTCGGCCGATGACTATCGCATACTGCTGCGCCACCTCATCAAGATCGACCATATCCAGCTCACCGAGGGCGGTGGGCTCATCGTGGGCCTCGCGGGCGAGCGCATCATCAACAACTTTAAGTTCTACGCCGTGTTCCAGGAAAACGAAGAGTTTACCGTTCGCAGCGAATCGGCCGAGCTGGGCACAATCGTCAACCCGCCACCACCTGGCGAGCGCATCGCCATAGCCGGGCACTGCTGGATTGTCGAGGAAGTGGATTGGAAGCGTCATACCGTCTTTGCCACACAGGTCAAGGGCCGGGTGCCGGCCTACTTTGGCGACTGTCCCGGTGACATCAATACACACGTACTCGAACGCATGCGCCAAGCGCTCAACGAGCACGCGGCGTATCCGTACCTCATGGGCAACGCACGGGCACGCCTTGCACAGGCTCGTCATACCGCCGAGATTTCGGGTGCGGGAACTAAGCCGCTCATTAACCTGGGTGGTGACACCTGGGTACTCTTCCCCTGGCTGGGCAGCTACGCCTTTTTGGCACTCGAGCGCATGCTCAAGATTAAGTGTGCCGCGGAGCTGGGCCTTCGCGGACTCGACCCATCACGCCCGTACTTTATGCAGTTTAAGATGAAGGCCGACGAGGAGACGTTCTTTGAGGTGCTCGCCGCCGAGGCCGAGAAGGACTTCGATCCCATCGAGCTCGTCTATCCCGGCGAGGTGCCTTACTTTGATCGTTACGATGAGTTCGTTCCCGAAGAGCTCGTGCGCAAGGGCTTTGCCGAAGGCGTGCTCGACATCGAGGGTATGAAGCAGCGCGTCCTCAGCTGGCGCGACCACGTCTAAAACCAGTCTTTTTGGGACGGGGAGACTTACTAGTCGTGAAGAACGGTGCCGAGGAAGTCAGCGTCGAAGGGCACGACTTCGGCAAAGGCATAGTCGCCGTCACTGGCGATGAGCAGGTAGTTTTCCTCGCCGCCGAACTCTGTATCGCCGCATGGGACCACCCAGGCGTGGACGAATACCTCGAGTGCCGTGGCAGCGCAATCGCGCAGGAACGTCACATCGCTCCCCTCGTTTGCGCTCACGATATTGGCAACGTAGATACCCCCGTGGTTCAGGCTGCCTCGCACCAAACGCAACGCCTCAACCATCGCCAGCTCGTGTACGGGCTCGGCACCGCCAAAGCAATCGCTCACGATAACGTCGTAGCGACGATGTCCCACGCTCGTCACGCCCAGGTACGAACGCGCCTCGGCGGTAATCACCCTCAGGCGATCGCCAACCGTACGCTCCAACTCCTCCAAATAGAACCAGCGGCGCGCCAGACGCGTAATCTCGGCATCATATTCAATGACGTCCATACGCAAGCCCTCATGCAACAACAGTGCAAACTTGGGATAGGCAAACCCGCCGCCGCCCAACATGAGCATACGGTCGATACCATGCCCGTAAGCATCACGCATTGCGTCCTCGGCCTCAAACACATCGTCAAATGCACGATAGTACGCAAAGACGGGCTCCGCCCAACGCTCGCCTACATAGCTCGCGCTTTGGTAGACACCGCCCTGCACGAGCACACGGACCTCGTCACCGCCCTCGTCGCGCATGCGCTTTACGCGCGCCAACCCGTTGCGGGTTCGCGCAACCTGCAGACAGGCAGCACGAACAGCGACGGCGGCTGCACCAAGCGCCGCGGCTCCCAGAGCAACGCCGGCAACGACGCCAGCAGAAACACTTGGCTTGTTCATCTAGAGCTCCTTTTGCAGATAGAGTCCGTGGTCATAAAAACCCAAATGGCGATAGTACTCGCGCGTACCGATCGCGCTGATCACGTTGACGCGCGCATAGCCGGCATCCCGGGCGATCTCGCACGCACGCTCTACGAGCAAACGCCCCAGCCCATGATGCTGAGCCGCCTGGCCCTGATCGCCCACACGTGCCGCCATGCCATACACGTGCACCTCGCGAATCATTGCCTCGTCCGGCGTCGTCGGCAACTCGTCCGCATGCGTGGCAACAAACGAATGGTCGGGCAGCGACAACCGCAAAAAGCCCGCGATCTTGCCCCGCGGTGTCACCCACTGCAAAAAGCGTTCGCTCGTCACCGGTGTCTCGTATGCGACCTCATCAAGAGATAGCTCATCCAAGTCGGCACCCGCCGTGCTGATCTCGCGATAGCGAATCTCACGCACCGTCGCACCATCACCCCGAGCAGCCAGGCGATTCTCAACGAGCTGGCGCAGGTTGGGCTTCTTGTTGCCCACCATAATGTCGTCGGAACTAAAGTCGCGGATCATGCGACTAATGCGGCAGAACGCCGGCGTCACCACGATGTCGTCGGCCAGCACATCGAGCAGCTCTTCCTCGGTATAGGGGCGCCACTCGCCGCGCTCGTAGCAGCCCACCAAACGCGAGCCCTCGATGAGCGCGCACGGGTAGACCTTGACCTCGTCGGGCATAAAAGCGCCCTCGGTCATAAAGCGCTCGTAGTCGCGCTTGTCCCCCTCGGGCGTAGCGCCCAACAAGTTGAGCATAAAGTGCGCGTGGATCTTAAAGCCAAACAAGCGCGCAAGCGAAAACGCCCGCTCGATCTGCGCCACCGAAATGCGACGCTCGTTGATATCGAGCAAATGTTGGTCGAGACTCTGAATACCCATCTGAATCTTGGTGCAACCCAGGCGGCGGATGAGCGTGAGGGCCTGCGGCGTTACGGCATCGGGGCGCGTCTCGATAACGAGCCCCACCACGCGATGCTTCGCCATCTCGTTGATGCGCTGCTGACGCTCAAGCTCCTCCATCGTTGCCGTCTGCCACTCGGCAGCCTCGCCCCATGGCGTACCAGGGCCGTACAGACGACGCACCGCGCGGTTATAGCCACCAACGACAGCATCCACACGCCCCTGCTCGTCGGCAACGCCGGCAGCAAGCTCAGCCTCGTCTGTCGCAATGCCGGCAGCCCGATAGCGCTCGCGGCGCTCTGTTACCACCGGCGGCAGGGCATCGGCGGGAGCGTCATCGAGCAGGCGCCCCGCCTCGGCACGACTGATGCCCGGACGCGCCAACATGGGGTTTGCCGCCACGCCGGCGACGGCATCGTCATTGAGCGCACGGAAAAGTTCCGACATAAACCATGTCTGGTACCCTTGCGGATAGTCGCTCCAGGTGCCACCGAGCACGATGAGCTCTATCTTGTCGGTCGCATGCCCCATCTGCGAAAGCGCGGTCAGACGAGCGCTCACCTGCAGATACGGGTCAAAGCAATTTTGCTCTGCACGGGCGCACGCCGGCTCGGCATGCAGATAGCTTTTAGGCATGCGCGGATCGTTGGGGCAAAACAGGCAATCGCCCGAGCACGGCCAGGGCTTGGTGATGACGGTGATGGTCGCCACGCCCGAGGCCGTTCGACGCGGCTTCATACGCAGCACCTGCAGCAGTTGACGTTCCAGATCGGAATCGACATTCCACGCAGCCCACCGAGCCGGCTCCTCACGTTTAACCCGCTGGTAGAACGGCAGCAAACGGCGCTTGGCCAAATCGCGTTTGTCGGCACCCTCACGGCGCGCCTCGGCATGTATCAATTTGACGAGCGCCTTGTCGTCCACGGTCTCGCCGCGACGCAGGGCATCGAGTATGTTCAAGATAATCTGTTCCATGCCCCCCATTGTAAAGGCAAAGGCGCCGGAGCCCGTCACGGCTCCGGCGCCTTCATCAAACAGCGCAGCTATGGTGTATAAGTCTTCGATAACCGCCCGTCACTCCGAATCAAACGACATGTCGCCCGAACCGACCTCAAAACGATACGTAGCAGACTTATCCCCGTTATCGAATTCAAGATTCAAAATGGTCTCGCCGTCGTAGTCAAGCGGAAGGAAATCGCTCTCGAAGTCGCCGCTGCCCAAGGTGAGGCTCGCCTTAAAGCCCGTAGAGTTCGGAACCGTCATCTCCACATCGCCCGAACCCACACTCACGTCCATCGACTTCGCGGGGGCCTGGTAGAGCTCGAACGTTACATCGCCCGCCCCGACCTCTGCACTAAGCGCATCAGTCACGCTGCCCGCAAACTCTACATCTCCCGCACCCAGGAAAAGGTCGAAACCATCACAGGTGACACCGGCAATCTGCAGATCACCCGAGCCCACGTGCGCGTTGACTCCCTTCAGATGTTCGGCAACACGGCGCGGCAGTTCAACCGTAACCGAGCGGTCAATTGCCTTACCGTCATCACTACAAAACTGAGAAACCTTGAGCGTCGAGTCCTCGACGGATGCGATGTTCTGCGTCGCGGCCTTGGAGGCATCCATACCATTGGCAACGCGTCCCCGCTCGATAACGCGAGCCTTGTTGCCATCAACAACCTTGACGTCCACCGTAGCCGCATCGATATCGAAATCGAGGTAGCGAAACTCATCAGCATCAAAGGTCGTACACGAAAGCTGCTGAGGCCGAGCGGAATAGTTACCGCTATCCAAGAGATCATCGTCGTCAAACATATCGTCAAAATCAGACAAAGCGCCGGATAGAATAGCGGTCGTTCGCACCATATTGGAATGAGCCAATAGCCGCGAGGCACCAAATACAAGCCCGATGATGAGCACAAACGCTCCGATGCCAACGCCCAAGCGTACCTTGGATTCATGTGAAAGCTTCATCATTCATCACCCTCTTTGGCAATCGGCTCAGCGGTAGTCGCGGTAGCCACGTCAGTATCAACCGAAGCGGAAACATTCCGAGCCCTAGCCGCCACCGGTGCCGGACCAACCTGAATATCCCCGCGTGCCCAATCACCATCGAGCGCACGCGCCACCCAGTGATAGATGGGAATCGTGAAGAAGATCAGCGCGGCAAAGGGGCCGGCACCAAACACGAACGTCAGCAAAAAGAACAGCAGCCAGCACACGGCCCAATACGGGAACGACTGGAACGGCCCCTTCACCGGAGTCGAGCCAACTGCGCCGCCACTCGTCGCCTGCGCCGTAGCGGCATTGGCGGCCTGCGCACTCCAGCTTGCCGCTTGCGCCGCCTTGGCCGCAGCATCACTCGCCTGCGTTGCCGCCTCGGTAGCGCGCGCCGCTGCCTCATGGGTGCGAGCACGCTCTGCCGCCTCGGCCTCGCGCTGACGAGCGCGGTCCTCGTTCTCAAACTCGATATCGTCCTCGATCTCGTCGCTCGGATTGAGCAGCTCGTCCAGACTCACACCATAGAGCTTGGCAAGTGAGATCAGGTTCTCGGTATCGGGCGAGCTCTCCGCGCGCTCCCATTTGCTGACCGCCTGGCGCGACAGCCCCAACTTTCGCGCCAGCCCTTCTTGGCTAAAGCCTTTGCTGCGGCGAAGGTCGGCGAGCCGCTGCGCAGTTTCTACATTCATGGTTCCTCCTATGTGATGCCAGCCGTGCCGCCGGACCGTTTTTGTTCTTAAGGCGCCTTGCACAGTTAAAAATCTATCCGCCACCGCCAAAAGCATGCCACCTATTCTAGTGAGATTTTTGACAACCAGCGGTTGCGGGCACATATGAGCTGCGGAAATGTGTCCAAACAAAGCAATGACCCGTAGCTTGGTTGTCCCCGTTGCTGCGTTAACGGTAGTATGGTCGTACCGTTTATTCCGCACCGCCAACGGAGGGAGTTCCGCGCCGTGAACCGCGATTTCGCCTCATCGCTCATCCAGCTCAACAACACGTTCTATCGCGAGCACTCCGCCTCCTTCTCCGATACGCGCCAGGCCCCGTGGCCCGGCTGGGTGCGCACCATGGACATCGCGCTCGAGCAGCTCGACGTCGCCACAATCGAGCATCCCGTCCGCGTCTTCGATCTCGCCTGCGGCAATATGCGATTCGAAAACTTTGCCGCCGGCGGCGCACTTGCCGCCAAGGGCGTCGACGGCGCAAACCCCTCGGCAGATGCCAGCTGCCCGTTTGAGTTCTATGGCGTCGACTCGTGCCAAGACCTGGCCATCGATGCACGCGGTCACGCCCTGCGCATTCCCAACCTGCACTTCCAGGAACTCGATGTGCTCGACGCCCTTATGAAGCTCAACCCCGCCGAGACGCCCGACGTGCTTTTCGACGCCCCGCTCGCCGACATCTCGGTCTGCTTTGGCTTTATGCACCACGTGCCGTCGTGCGAGTATCGCGTACGCGTGCTCGACGCTCTGGTGCGCCAGACGCGCCCAGGCGGCATCATCGCCATCAGCTTTTGGGAGTTTATGAACGACGAACGCATGGCGCGCAAGGCCGTTCGTGCCGAGGCCCGCGCCGAGCTCACCCCGCCGTTTGAGGGTTACGATTCCGCGCAGTTTGAAGCCGGCGACCACCTCATTGGCTGGCAAAACGACCGCCATGCCTACCGCTATTGCCATCACTTTGACGATCAGCAGATCACCGACCTGGTGCGCGGCGTCCGTACGTTCTACAAGAGCGGCGAGGTCCCCGTGCGCGAGCTTGAGCGTTTCCATGCCGACGGTCGCAGCGGCGAGCTCAACCGCTATGTGATTCTCAAGCGCCTGTAGGCATCGGCGACTCGCCGCCGAGCCGCATCGCATCTTTCGGGCAAACTACGCCCGCCCTTTTCAACCCATCGACGGAACGTGCAGCTATACGTTCCATACTTATGACCAAGGAGCCTCATGGGAGCCGTCCACGTTCGCACGCCTAAGAACTTTGTGCTCGAGGAGCGCCTGGAGCGCTACGCCGATGCGATTGAGACGAACCCCGAGGCCTATGCCGGAGATTGGCGCGAGGCCTGTGCGCCCGCAGGCGGCAAGCCCTTCGAACACCTTCACCTGGATCTTGGTTGTGGCAAGGGAACGTACCTTGTAGAGCGCGCGGCCCACGAGCCAAACACGCTCTTTATCGGTATGGACCAGGAGCCTATCTGCATCGCCTATGCCGCACAGAAAATCTGCGAGCAGGAGCTGTCCAACGCACTCGTCCTGCCCCGAGGCGCCGCATCGCTGCCGCAGCTGTTTGCCGCAGGCGAGCTCGATGCCATCACCATCAACTTTCCCACGCCGCAGCCCAAGGCCAAGTACGCCAAAAAACGACTCGTCCATGTCAACCATCTGATGCTCTACCGCTCGCTCTTTGCAGCCGGCGCTACCGTCACGCTGCGAACCGACAGCAAGCCATTGCGCGACTACGCCCTGGGGCAGTTTTCCGCGGCCGGCTACGACACGCTTTGGGTTAGTGACGACGTCCGCCGCGACCATCCCGAGCACCCCGAGACCGAATATGAATGCCGCACGCGCGAGATGGGTGCCGCCGTCTATGGCATTTGCGCCACACCCGGCGAGAAGCCTACCGAAGAGCAACTCGCAGCAGGCCGAGCGCAGGCGCAAAGCCTTGCCTGCTACCTGCCCGACAACCTCGATGAGCTCACCTATGTACCTCTGGGCATGGAAGAGGCCGTCGAGAACTTTAAAAACCGTGCCCGCAAAGGCAAGAAGCGCCTGCCGCAGGAGTCCTAGGGGGCTTCTGATGGTCGCGGCGTCAGCAAACAAGCGCAAACAAGCACAAATAGGCGCCAGCAAACGACCCTCAAACCTAAGTGAGTAGACTTTTTTGCAATAGCCAAGCACAACCCGCATAGCGAAAACTAAAACCGCAGGTAGATCCCTTGCGCAAAAGCCACGTGCTCGCGATATTGCAAAAAGTCTACTTACTTAGCTGGCAACCGCACCAAACGGCTGGGCAGAACGCCCATTTCCTGCATTTTCTCGCGCGCTGGCACCCCGCGCCGCCGCTACGCCATAATAGTTGGCGGACAAACGTGAGAGAAAGCAAACACATGGCACAGACCACGACAGATACCGCCGCCAGCACCGTTTCCGGCGCCGGCGCCGCCAGCTCATTCTCGGGCGGCACGGGAACCGAAGCCGAGTTTGGCTCGCTCGGCGCGCTCTCCCCCACCTGGTGGGAGCCCGAGGATGGTAGCGAGCCCGAGCCATGGCTCACGCCCGATCAAGCCTTCGAACGTTTCTTTGAATGGACGAGCGATCGCGGTATTGAGCTGTGGGACCACCAGGAAGAGGCCCTCATGGACCTGGCTGCCGGCGATCACGTCATCTTAGGCACACCGACCGGATCGGGCAAGTCGCTTGTCGCGCT
>CALJNY010000239.1 GCA_937981515.1 uncultured Collinsella sp.
AACAGCGGCGTCGAAGCCCTTGATCATCTGACCGGCGCCGCAGGTGAACTCCAGCGGCTCGCCGCGATCGTAGGAGCTATCGAACTGCGTGCCGTCGTCGAGCGTGCCGCGATAATGGGTCTTGACCTTCTTGCCCTGGTTGGACATGGTAACCTCCGTGATAAGGGCGGCGCACAACGCAGGCCGCCGTGAACATATGGCGCTAACTATACCCTAGTCATACAATTCAATGACAGTTTGCAAAGAAACGCTGCAACCGGAGGAACCATGGCATATCCCGTATTTGACCTACACTGCGACACCGCCGACCGAATCGGCTGGGCCACGCTCGATCTCGACCTGCGCTTTACCGCCGGCACCGACGGTTATTTCCCCGGCGACGAAACGCATCCGCAAGATTTCGACCTCATCGAGGGCAACGCCTGCGCCATCTCGCTCGCAAAGATCGGCAACACGCCGTGGGCACAGTGCTTCGCCACGTTTGTCCCCGACGAGATTCCCACCGCCCACGCCGCGCGCTTCCAGGCGCAAATCATGGCGCATATGAGCGGCCAGGCAATGCTCAACCACGACCGCATGGTCAACGTACGCAGTGCCGCAGACATTCGCCCCGCGCTCAAGGACGGTAAGGTCGCTTGCATCCACACCATCGAAAACGCCACGTTCTTTGCCGAGGACCCCGCACTGATCGAGGTGCTCAAGAGCTTGGGCGTGCTTATGTCGTCACTCAGCTGGAACGCGCAGGGACCGCTCGCGAGCGGACACGATACCCACGCCGGCCTCACCGCCGCCGGCATCGAGGCACTTACGCAGATGGAGCACGCCGGCATGGTACTCGACGTCTCCCACCTCAACGATGAGTGCTTTGACGAGGTTGTCGCCCACGCCACGCGCCCCTTCGTCGCCAGCCACTCCAACTCCCGTGCGGTTTGCGGCGTCAAGCGCAACCTCACCGACGACCAGTTCCGCACCATTCGCGACATGGGCGGCATCGTCGGCCTCAACTACTGCAGCGAGTTCCTATCCAACGACGCAACCGACAAGACCGCCGCAGACGTCACCTTCGACCAGCTGGCGGCACATATCGAGCACTGGCTCGACCTGGGCGGCGAGGACGTCATCGCGCTCGGCGGCGACTGGGACGGTGCCACGGTGCCCGCTTTCCTCTCCGATGCCAGCATGATGCCCGAGTTCCAGAACATGCTTTCCAAGCATTTTGGCAAGACCGTGATGCAGAAGCTCTGTAGCGACAACGCGCTTGCCTTCTTTGAGCGTTATTAATTTCACATCCCTTGAGCGGGCCGGCATGCCGAACGGTCGACATGCCGGCCCGTCCCCAATCTGAAGGACCGCTTTTGACGCAGCAATTTACGATTTCCATATCCCGACCGGATGGGATGCCCATCTCCGTCGTCGTTACCAAAAAGCGCGTCAAAAACTTCAACCTACGCGTCACATCAAGCGGTGAGGTCCACGCCAGCGCACCGCTCGGCGCCAGCCGCGAGCGCATCGAGGCATTTGTGAAGCGCAACAGCACCTGGATTGTCAGCCGACTTGCCAAGCGCGAGCAACATCAGGCGACGGCGCGAGAGCCGCTCAGCACCTCGTCCGTCATTGCACTTTGGGGCAAGCCCATCACGGTACAGGATGCACTCGATCACAACTTTGCATCACCCGCGCCGCGGCCCAAGCAGGCCACCTTCGCAAGTTTTATGGGTGCCGACAAATCGAACGAACGCCCACAGGCCAAGCGGCGCGCAACCCTCGACGGCCTGACGTCCGATGAGCTTCAAACCTGCATCGACCAGCTCTATGCATCCGAGGTCACCACGGCGCTGCGCGATATGGTGCGCGCGTACGAAATCGCAATGGGTGTCGCCGTTTCCCGCG
>CALJNY010000240.1 GCA_937981515.1 uncultured Collinsella sp.
AAAATAGCCCCGTCCCAAATTAGCTACCCGGTGCGAGATTGGAGGAAGTGATGGCGAGGGGGACGTTTGTGCAGGCGCTCCGGAAAGAGGCGGCGCTGAGCGGCACCTTTATGAAGGGCCGCTCGCTCATGCTCAACGGCGCCGTGCTGTCGATCGAGGACAGCGGCTCGCGCTTCTCCAAAAACGTGACGGTTGAGGGTGCAGTGCGCGGCTCGCGCGGCGACCTGTACAAGACGCACGTGGCGCTTGACATGGACGAGCACGAGGTGATCGACTACGACTGCGATTGCCCCGCTGCCTATCGCTACCCCGGCATGTGCAAGCACGCCATCGCCACGGCGCTGGCGTACCTGGATGCCAGCGGCATCGAGCCCGTCGAGGGCCTGCGCACGCCGGTCCGCACGTTTACGGCGGCGCCCAAGCAAGCCAAGCGTCCCGCGTCCGCCGCACCGGCGGTCAACCCTAACTTTCCCTTCCCGGCGCCCGTCCCCACGAGCCCGAGCCTCATGAAGGCGCTCTCCGATCTTTCGGACGCGCGCATGGATGAGTTGGCGGGCATGCGCCGCAAGCTCGCCGGCACTGTCGACCCCGATGCCCCCAAGGCGGTATTGGAGCCCTCGCTGGTGCCGTACTACAATCCGCTGTTTGCCGACCGCTTTAGCTGGGCGCTCGAGCTTCGCATCCGCTGCGGCTCGGTGTCCTACGTGGTCAAGGACATCGACGGCATGGCCGCCGCCTACGTGCGCGGCGGCACGTTCTCGTACGGCAAAAAGCTCACATTCCTCCATATACCCGAGGCCTTCGACGAGGTTTCGGTGCGTCTGCTCGACCTTGTTGTGGCAACGGTTGTGTATCTGAGCGACATCACGAGTTCGCGTTCGGCGTCGTACGATTTTGCACGCAGCGGTTTTGTCGCCGAGCGCCAGTTGCCGCTGTCCGAGCATGACATCGTATACATGCTGGACTTGCTGCGTGGCCGGACCATTTCCTTTGAGCCCGCCTGGTCGCGGGGAACGACGACGCATCGTTCCTATGAGGTAGCGGTTGAGTTGTCGCCGGTGGGGGAGGACGAGGCCTCGGCAAAACAACCGCCGCTCCTTGCCGCCAAGATCGCGCCGGCGGCCGGTGGCAGCTACGACCTGCGCCTGCCAGCCGATATGTACTGCTTTGCCTCGGGCGACGTTGCCTATCTGGTCGACACGCACCGCGCGCGCCGCGCCGATGCGGCGTTTGCCCAGCATGCCGCACCGTTTCTGTCGCGTCTGCTGCCTTGTCGCACGCCGGTCCATATCGCCGCCGAACAGGTGGGCGAATTCTGCCGCATGGCACTGCCCGTGCTGCGCGAATACACTGACCTCACCGCTCCCGCCGTGCTCGACACCGTGGCGCCCGAGCCGAGCTTTGCCATGGCAATCGGTGTCGACGACGGGCTTGTGACCTGCAAGATTACAGTTGCCTACGGTGACTGGTCGGCAGATCTCTTTAGCCTGGGCGCTCCGGGCAGCCCCTTCGAAGAGCAACGCCCTGGTGTGCCGCCGCGCGACGAGATAGCAGAGTTTCGCGTTATGGACACGGCGGCCCTGTATTTCGACTTTTACGAGGGCGGCCTGGCGTTTGAGGAGCGCGATGACGAGAGCCTGTTCCACTTGCTGACCGAGGGCCTGTCTGCCCTGTCCGAGCTGGGCGAGGTCATGCTCAGCGATCGTCTGCGCCAGATTTCGGTGCGCCCTGCGCCCAAGCTTTCGGTGCGCGCGACCGTCAAGAGTAACCTGCTCGATGTTGAACTGGGCGCGAGCGGTCTTTCGGCGGCAGATCTTGCCATCTATCTGGACTCGTACAAGCGCCACCAGACGTTTGCGCGTCTCACGTCGGGCGACATCGTACGCCTGGACGAGGGTGCCCGCGCCGCGTTTGGTCTTGCCGAGGACCTGGGCGTCGATGCCGTCGATCTGCTCGACGGCGTGTCGCTTCCCGCGTCGAGTACCCTGTTTGTCGACAGCATGCTCGCGCACACGCCGGCGCTTGAGGCCGATCGCGACGCTGCATTCCGTCGTACCGTCGAGCGCTTGGATACGCTCGGCAAGATGGACTTTACGGTGCCGGTCTCGCTCAAGGCCACACTGCGCGGCTATCAGGTCGACGGCTACCAGTGGCTCGGTTCGCTCGAGCATCTGGGCCTCGGCGGCATCTTGGCCGACGATATGGGCCTGGGCAAAACATTGCAGATGATCGCACATATCCTGGCGCGCGTGGAGGCGGGGGATACCAAGCCCACGCTCGTGGTGTGCCCTGCGTCGCTCGTGTATAACTGGACTGCCGAGCTGGAGCGCTTTGCGCCTTCGCTCGACGTGTGCGCCATCGTGGGTGCCAAGGCGCAGCGCCGCGTGCAGATAGCCGGCGCCGACGAGCATAACGTGGTCGTGACGTCGTATGACCTCATGCGCCGCGATATCGACGAGTATGCCGAGCAGGACTTTGCCCGCGTTGTGCTCGACGAGGCCCAGTACATTAAAAACCCGCTCACGCAGGTAGCGCGCGCCGCCAAGCGCCTGCCGGCCGGTGTGCGCTTTGCCCTGACGGGCACGCCCATCGAAAACCGCCTGTCCGAGCTCTGGAGCATCTTCGACTTTCTTATGCCGGGCCTGCTTGGCACGCGCGAGTCGTTTGCCAAGCGCTTCGAAAGCCCGGTCGAGCATGCCGAGGGCGACAGCGCCGCTCGCCTGCAGGCGCTCGTGTCGCCGTTTGTGCTGCGTCGTGTAAAGGAAGACGTGGTGGCCGATCTGCCCGAAAAGATCGAAGACACCGTCATGGCACAACTCACCGGCGAGCAGCGCAAGCTCTACCTGGCCAACCAGGACCGCATCGCCCAGCAGGTGCAGCACCGCGAGGCATCCGAGTTTAAGAAGGATAAGCTCAAGGTGCTCGCCGAGCTCACCAAGCTGCGCCAGATCTGCTGCGACCCGCATCTGCACTACGAGGACTACAAGGCGGGGAGCGCCAAGCTCGACGCCTGTATGGAGCTCGTGCACGGCGCGCTCGACGGCGGGCACCACATTCTGCTGTTCAGCCAGTTCACGGGCATGCTCGATATCATCGGCAAGCGCCTGGCCAAGGAGGACATCGGCTTTCTTAAGCTCACGGGCGCTTCGTCCAAGGAGAGCCGTGCCAAGATGGTCGCGCAGTTCCAGGCGGGCGAGGTGCCGGTGTTTCTGATCTCGCTCAAGGCGGGCGGCGTCGGCCTGAACCTGACGGCGGCCGATGTGGTCATTCACTACGACCCGTGGTGGAACGTGGCCGCGCAGGACCAGGCGACTGACCGCGCACATCGTATTGGCCAGCAACATACCGTGACCGTGTACAAGCTCATCGCCAAGGACACGATCGAGGAGCGCATCATGCAGATGCAGGAGTCCAAACGCGACCTGGTCAACAGCGTGCTCGGCGGCGACGGCATCTCCTCGGCGCTGTTTACCCGCGAGGATGTTCTGGCGCTGCTCGGCGGCGACGGGCGTTAACCCGCTCGGGTGAGGCCGCCAGGGCGGATAGCCCGCGCTGTCCCATCGTCCCCGCTCGTTATGTGTTCATTTGCCATGCCGTGGATGGTTCGCCTGCCTTTGGGCATAAGAACCTCAAGAACATCGGCACATCAGCAAAGGAGAACATCATGGCGAAATTCTTTAAGGACCCCGACGGCAAGCTCATTGCCGCCCTTGGCAACGACGTTGCAACCCCTGCCGGCTGCACGGAGCTGACCGCGAACACCGAGGACGCGGCGCACGAAAAGCACGTGCCGGTCGTTGAGAGCGAGCGCGACGGTCACGTGATCCGTGCGCGCGTGGGCTCGGTCGAGCATCCTATGGTGCCCGAGCACTACATCGAGTGGATCGCCCTTGAGGCCGAGGGTCGTCTGGAGGTCCATTACCTCCAGCCCGGCATGAAGCCCGCGACGTTTTTTGCCGGCGGTTCCAAGACCGGTACCGTCTACGCCTATTGCAACCTGCACGGGCTGTGGTCCGCGACGTTCTAGGAGCGCGCCCCCGCTCGGGGTATCATAGCTAGCATATGCACATGCGAGCGCCGACTGCATCATGCGGCCGGCGCTTTTACTACGACAACGATGGTTTACGACGGAAAGGGCTGAGCCATGAAGCTCGCACTTGCACAGATCGATATGCGCCTGGGTGATATTGAGGGTATCTGTGGTCGCATCGAGGACCAGGCGCGCCTAGCCCACGAGCGCGGTGCGCGCGTGCTGTGCGTGCCGGCTCCGCTCTTTATGGGAGCCCTGCCCGGCGGCCTGGTGGGCGCTGCCGACTTTGAGCACGACATGCTTGCCGGCTTGACCGGCGTCGCCGAGCGTATCCAGGAGCTCGATATAATCTGCATCGTGCCCGCTGCGGTTTCGTTTGAGGGCCAGCCCCTGCTCGACTACATGATGCTCAAGGACGGCCATGTGGTGCCGGCCCGTTCGAGCATTGCCCTGCAGCGCGGTGGGAACAGCGACGCCCGTTGGGCACCGCCGGTGTTTGACGTGGACGGTGTGCGCATCGCCGTGATTTTCGATCTGGACCGCGAGCTCGTCATGCTTCCGACCGGCGTCGACCTCATCGCCTATTTCCAGTTCAACGCGTTTGATATGACCGACCGCGAGACGGCCGCCATTGCCGCCGTTCGCAGCGGAGCCTACCGCAAGATCGCATCTAAGCGCAGCGTGTGGTTTGCCTGCATGGCGCCGGTCGGTGCGTACGACGAGTCGGTGTATACCGGCGGGTCGTTTGTACTCGACGACTGCGGCCGCGTGGTGGCCCAGGCGCCATGTTTTGAGGAGAGCCTGCTGGTTCAGGAGATCCAGCGCGGTGTGATGCTCGATGCCTTGGAGGACCACGAGCTGCCCGAGTTTCGCTCCGAGGAATGGCTGTGGCAGGCACTGGTGCTCGCTGTTCGCGATAACGCCCGCGCCCGCGGTACGTCGCGCGCCGTGGTGGCGCTTGAGGGCGACTTGCCGTCGTCCCTGCTGGCGGCGCTTGCCGTCGACGCTCTGGGTCCGCGCAATGTGGTCGGCCTGGTGCTGGGACGCAACCGCATCTTTACGCCGGCGCAGGAGGAGGCCGAGGCTGCTCGCTGTGCCGCCGTTCGCGCCATTGCCGAGCGCCTGCATATTCGCACGGTTGAGCGCGATGCGCCGGATGCCGCGCGTGTGCTCGACCGTGATGTGTCGGCGGGCGACGCCGAGCGCCTGCGCTCTCGCACGCTGGGCCTCATGTTGGAGGACACGGCGCTCGAGCTGGGTGCGATGGCGTTGAGCCCGCTGTCCAAAACTGAGTACGCGCTGGCGGCGCCCGCGCTTTGCGGTGGCTACCAGGGCGATTATGCGCCCTTTGGCGACGTGTACCTGTCGACGCTCGAGTTTGTGGCGCGCGTGCGCAACCGTACGTCTGCCGTGGTGCCGCAGGAGCTCGTGACGCTCAACGCGGTGGAGGATTGCATGGAGCGCGTGCTGGCGCAAGCGCTCTCGACGCTTGACGGTCCGGTCGACATGCTCGATCGCGCGGCGCAGTTGCTCGGCGGACTTGAGCCGGGCGAGGTCGATGGCACGCTCGAGGCGCACGTGGACCGCAACCGACCCTTCGACGACATTCCGATGGCCACCGGCAAGCCCGAGGCTTGCTCGCTGCTGCTGATGCTTGTGCGTCAGGGCGAGGCCGCCCGCCGCATGCTGCCGACGGCGCCGATCGTCTCGGCCCGTTCGTTTGTCGAGCGCGCCTGGCCGTACATGCTCGCGTGGTCCGACCTGGGACTGAGCGGCAAGGAACGCATGACGGTCGATGCGCTGGCGCGCGCCGAGGTGAACCGCTTTGCTGACGAGGATGCAAGCGAGCGCATGCGTGGCGAGATGATGGGCATACTGGGTGACCTGTTGGGTATTTCGCCCGAGCAGATGGAGGAGCTGCGCTCCGAGGACGGCCAGCGCCGCCTGCACGAGGGCATGAAAAAGTTTGAGGGCGAGGTCCAGGACGCCATCGATAAGATGATGGGCGGCCAGGGCGGACCGCAGGGTGGGCCCCAGGGCACGCCGATGCCGCAGCCGCCGGTTGATCCCCGACAGTTTCCGTTCTTCAGCCAAAACTAACTATGGGATGGGATTCGCTCCCAACCCCGATACTTCAACTAAGCATCTTGGCCCCGTTGTGTTATTCTAGAACAGACGTTCGTGAATAGTGCGCGGGGCCTTATCTCGCGCTGTGCTTGTGGCGAGGGGAGGTTGGCTTGGTCATTTTGGGCATCGACCCCGGTTTAGCCCATACGGGTTGGGGAATTATCGAGGAAAGGCGCGGAGAGGTTCGCTGCCGTGCCTACGGTTGTATCGAGACCAGCGCGGGCAGTCCGCTCGCGGTGCGCCTGTCGCATATCGCCCGCGACCTCAAGGGTGTCGTGGAGCGTTATCGACCCGATACCGCTGCTATCGAGAGTATTTACTTTGGCGCCAACGTTCGCTCGGCCATCCCCACGGCGCATGCCCGCGGTGCTGCACTCGTGGCGCTTTCGGAATGCGCGCTCGAGATTGGCGAATACACGCCCATGCAGATCAAGCAGGCTGTGGTGGGCACCGGCGCCGCGGACAAGCGGCAGGTCGCCTACATGGTACGCACTCTCACACAGCTCGATCACGACCCGCATCCCGACCACGCCGCCGATGCCCTGGCTTGCGCCATCTGCCACGTAAACCTCAGCCGCACCCGAGCGCTTACCGGTGGCGAGTTCTATCAACAGAGAGGAACCGGATACTGATGATTTCCCAGCTCCATGGAACGCTTGTCGAGGCGACGATGAGCTCGGCCGTCGTCGATGTGTCGGGCGTGGGCTTTGAGCTCGGCATCTCGGGCAGCACGGCGGCGACGTTGCCGACGCCCGGCGGCGAGGTTCGCCTCTATACCCGTATGCAGGTGCGCGAGGACGCCATGACGCTCTTTGGCTTTGCCTCCAAGGATGAGCGCACGATGTTCGATCGGCTCGTGTCCGTCTCGGGCGTCGGTCCGCGCCTGGCGCTCGCCGTGCTCTCCACCTATACCGTGGGCCAGCTGTATTCCCTGGTAATGGCCGAGGACGACAAGGGTATGGCCAAGGTTCCCGGTGTGGGCAAAAAGACCGCGCAGCGTCTGATCCTGGAGCTCAAGAGCACCTTTGCCAAGGACAAGGGCTTTGTGCCGGTTGACGTGATTCCCGGCCAGGTTGCGATGCCGGTTCCCGCCGCCGCTCCTTCGGCGATCGATGACGCCCGTGCGGCGCTCCTTTCCATGGGCTTTAGCCCGCAGGAGACCGATGTTGCCCTGAGCGGGTATGATGGGCAGAATATGCGTGTCGAGGATCTGCTCGGCGCGGCGCTTAAGCGACTCGGAATGGATGCGTGATGTGGGAAGCCGATGACTCTCAGGACCTGTGGGCGACGCCCGGCAACTCGCCGGCGGCATCCATGGCGCATGGCGAGCGTATGGTGGGTTCGGAGCTGACGCCCGAGGACCTCGATGTCGACCGCACCTTGCGCCCCCAGCGCTTGGACGACTACTGCGGTCAGGAGCACATCAAACAGAGCCTGCGCGTGCTCATCGAGGCGGCGCAGAGCCGCGGCGAGACGCTCGACCACGTGATCTTCTCGGGCCCTCCTGGTCTGGGCAAGACCACGCTGGCCACGGTTATCGCTAACGAGCTGGGCGCTCAGATCAAGACGACGAGCGGTCCGGCCATCGCGCGCACCGGCGACCTGGCTGCCATCCTTACCAACCTGCAACCGGGCGATGTGCTGTTTATCGACGAGATCCACCGCCTCAACCGCTCGGTCGAGGAGGTCCTGTACCCTGCGATGGAGGACTTTGCCCTCGATATCGTGATCGGCAAGGGTCCGGCGGCGCGCTCGATTCGCCTGGATATCCCCAAGTTCACGCTAGTGGCGGCAACGACTCGCTCTGGTATGTTGACTGGCCCGCTACGCGACCGTTTCGGTATTTCGTATCGCCTGGATTACTACACCGTCGAGGAGCTCGCCCAGATTGTGACGCGCTCGGCGACTATCCTGGGCGTGACGATCGACCATCCCAGTGCACTCGAGATCGGCTCGCGTTCGCGCGGCACGCCACGTCTTGCCAACCGCCTGCTCAAGCGCGTGCGCGATTACGCGCAGGTGCGCGGCAACGGGCCTATTGAGCTTGATATTTGCCGCCAGGCGCTCGAGTTCTTTGAGATCGATGAACTTGGCCTGGACTGGATGGACATTCGTATCTTGGAGACGCTTGCCAAGACGTTCTCCGGCCGCGCCGTGGGTCTGACGACGCTTGCCAGCGCGGTGGGCGAGGACCCGGGTACGCTCGAGGATGTCTATGAGCCCTATCTGCTGCAGTGTGGCTTGATGATTCGTACACCGCAGGGTCGCCAGGCAACCCTGCGCACATTCGAGCATTTGGGTATTGAACCGACCCTGTAGGAATGGGCTTGTTTTAGCGCATCTGTAGGCTATCGCTGGGCATCGGGTAAACATATCGCCGTTCGTCGGTTACGGGCGTTTTACTATTGCGCGCGCGTGCTATGCTGGATTGGTCTTTT
>CALJNY010000241.1 GCA_937981515.1 uncultured Collinsella sp.
AGGACGGCCACGCTTCCGCCATGTGAAATGGAAATAGAGGGGGCCTCCCCATCCGCAAGCTCGATCTTGCCGAAAGCAGAACACGCAAGCTGGGTGTCGTCGAAGACACCCAGGGCGTCGCGAAGAAGCAGACCCACGCCTGCAGCTTCTCTCCGAGACGCAATTGGGAAATCCCCATTGGAGGCACGTAAGGCATAGCGTCCCGCGATTGATGCCATATCAACGGTCTCGCCGGGATCGATCGCTGAAACGTCAACGAGATGCACGGTTATGTTCAAAATGGTCAACCCCCACTCGATTGAGATGACAAGGCTAAACAGACGCTCAGAACCACTCTTTCATGAATTGAGATACCTTTTGCCGGCGATTTGGCGACTCATTTGGTGACCAAAACAAAAACAGCTCAGAGACTAAGCCTCTGAGCTGCGAACATTTGGTGGGCGTTAGAAGATTTGAACTTCTGACCTCTTCCGTGTCAGGGAAGCGCTCTCCCCCTGAGCTAAACGCCCAAATGGAGCGGACAACGGGGCTCGAACCCGCGACCCCAACCTTGGCAAGGTTGTGCTCTACCAACTGAGCCATGTCCGCATATGTAAAACAAAACGGGCGCCGGAGCGCCCGGATGTTGCCTGGAGGCGAAGCCCGGATTCGAACCGGGGGTAAAGGCTTTGCAGGCCTCTGCCTTACCACTTGGCCACTTCGCCGAAAAAGGACCGCTTGAGACGGTCCGGAAATGCAATGGAGCGGACAACGGGGCTCGAACCCGCGACCCCAACCTTGGCAAGGTTGTGCTCTACCAACTGAGCCATGTCCGCTTGCGGGTTATTAATTTACGCGAGTTGTCCTAAAGACGCAAGTACTTTTTTCAAAAAAGTTGCGCGAAGCAAGTTCATGCAGGTAAATAATGCCAAGCCAAGACCCTAAGCGCACGATTCCAATGCCGAGCTAAACAACTTCACCATCCGAACGCGCGTGCCGGCGCCATCTGTACGACGGGCAACTTCCACATTATCGACGAGCATACGCATAAGCTTGATACCGCGTCCGCGTTCCTCGGATGTTACCGGTTCGCTCGCCCCATCGATAGAATAGCCAGCGCCCCGATCAAGCACCTCGAGCACAACACGGTCCCCATAGGCCTGAACCGTCAGGATGCAGCCAACACCGCCCGCATGGTCATATGCGTTACCCAATGCCTCCCCCAACGCCAATGCGACGTCATAGCGCTCATCACGCCTCAGGGGAAGCGATTCGAGGAGCTCGGCCACACGGTGCCGATAATACGGGAGATTCTCGATGCCTCGCTGCACTTCGACGCTCTTGCTCCATCGCGGCAACTCCCCCACCGGAATGGCGGGAATCGACTCCCGCGCCGGGCCCGCGACATGCAGGATGTCGACAAGTCGGGCAATTTCCAAAAAGCGAACGACCCCATCGGAGGCGTTAACGAGCGAAAGCAGTCCCTCATGCCTCATAAGCTCTCTAGCACGTGTAAGCAAAAACGCCAAACCCGTCGAGTCGATAAAGCCCACGGCCTGGCAATTGATGACAACACGACGCACGCCCCGGTCGATCAAATTATCCAACCGTCGGCGCAGTGCGGGCACCGAGGCGATGTCGATATCGCCCGGTGGCGTCAAAACCGCTATGTCATTCCACTCATTCATACGACCATGGTTCCCCAAAAGAGCTCGCTCGATGCACACGTATCTGCAACCGCGCAGATTTCGCCCGTCAGGCGTCGTGACCTACGATCGACCCCGTAAAAACTCAAGGGAAACCAGCGCGATGTCATCGTTCAGCGCCGACTCGGTAAAGCGGTCAAGCTCGCCCAAGACCTTGCCGCAGATTCCCGATACGCCATCACCCGAGACAGAGAGCAAAAGGTCACGAAGGCGCTGCTCGCCAAAAAAAGCACCCGAGCGATCACGTGCTTCGATTGTTCCATCGGTATACATAAATAGCATGTCACCAGGAGCGAACGTAAACACGCCCGTCTCGTAGACCATGCTCTCAAAGGCACCGATCACGCCCGATTGGCACCCAAGGAGCTCCACTTCTCCGCCTCGGGCTTCACCGCCACCAAGCGGCGTCGACGACGGCCTAATGACCATAGTGGGAGGATGTCCCGCCGAGCAATAGGTAGCGCGGCCCGCCTTAAGATCGATCTTGGCGATAAACGCCGTCACAAACGTCTCGACCCTCGAAAAGCCCATGAGCATGCTATTGAGCGAGCGTGCCATACGGGCAGGCCCCGCACCCTCCCAGGCATAGGCCGTCAGCGCCGTCTTGACGAGTGCGGACATGGATGCCGCCTCGATGCCCTTGCCGGACACATCGCCCAGGATCATGACGGCGCAGTCGTCGGGAAGACGGATGAGCGTATAGAAGTCACCGCCGACCAACGCAGAATTCGTTGCCGATAGGTATACCGAATCGGTTGCAATGCCCGGAACGTCACCAAGCGAATTTCTCATGCCAATCTGAAGCGTCTGAGCGATATGACGCTCTTCGCGCTTTTGAGATTCGCCCTCATAGATCAGCTCAAAGTCATGCGCCAGATGCACCAGGTAGTCGTATTCAAGGTCGTCAATTGGTTCTTGGCTGCCATCGCGGAGTAGCAAAGCGCGCCTCGTCGGCCCCTTGGCGATATCAGCGGGAACAATCGCATCGTTGCTTCGTTTGCCATCCGCTTCCGAGTGGTAGCGCCCCGCTTCGATGCCGGAGTCGACATAAAGCCCCTGACACGGTAGGCCGTGGGCCCTCAACCATGAACCCATAGACGTGGATTCGTCCACACGTGTAAGGCGCACGTGCTTGAGGTCGTCAGCGCTCGTCCCGCCCAACACCGATGTCTCAAACCCGTCGGGGGCTGCCCCCAGGCGCGCTGCTGGCGCCGTGACAGAAAAGAAGAGTGACTCCGGATCGTCCGGCAGCGCCACACGACTGCCGCCCTCAAAATCGATGACATAGGTTTCGAGGCCCGCATCATACTCCACGGGGCAGAAATGACAATTGAGCACCGTGCAGATTTCCGTCGACACCGCTCGCGAGGCGGCAACGGGATCATCGAGATAGGTAAACAGTTCGTCGCGCAGCAAATTGAGCGAGCGGCCGAGCTCCGCCGTGCGGAGCGAACGTAAGCTCGACGCCATGCCGACCAGCTGAATAGACAGGTAATCGCAGATGACCTCGAGCACGTTCACGTCATAGGCAAGTGGCGCCTGGGGGCGTTTCCAGCCAACTTCCAACACGCCAAGGACCTGCGTGCCGTAAAACACGGGAAGACAGATCTCGCTGCGATACGGGGGCATATCCTGCACGCGCAGCAAGTGCTTGGAACGATTGTCCAAATCCATGAACATACCCGAAGCAACCCGGTCGCCCTCAAGGTCCTGCTGAATCGACAGGCGACAGGCACGCGACTCGCGAAGCACGTAGGTCGGAATGCCCGCGCCGTACGGCATAAACTCGGGCAGATAGCTATCCTCAAGCTCCCTAGAAACACCGCGGAGCTTAAAGCCGCCGCTCTCGGAAAAATAGATAGCCGCACCGGAGGCATCGAGCGTTCCAACGAGCTGATTCAAAACGGTATCGAGCAAGCTGGGGAGCTCATCGGAGCCCACGGTACTCATAATGACCGAAAGGGTACCCGAAAGGCGTTTATTCGCCACCCTAAGCTCCGATAGCGCACGTTTGAGCTGACGATCGTGGGAATACTGCTCTTCGATGCTGTGAAGCGCCACCAGGACACGCGGTGCACGACGTCCAAAGATACGCGGAGGCGTAACGGAACCCGCGCGAACCAAGACGGGAATAAAAGATCCGTCGCTCAGCTTGAGCATCAGCTCGCTCTCGGAGCCATCGGTCTCAAACGGCAGACGATGTTCGGTCGCGCGCTCAAAGGCAGACGAGTACAGAACGTCTTTGACATCACCGCCGATGACGTCAGCGCGTTCCTCGCACATCAGGTCGAGCAAACGATTATTCACATGCAGAATGGTTCCGTCGAGCTCACAGATGATGACAGCATCGCTCGTGATCTCGACCAGTTGGGCAACGTCTGCCCACTCGTTGCGCTCAAGCGTTTCCATCGTGGACCTCACCGTCTATCGGTAACAAAAAAGCCTCCGAAGAGGCTTCTCAAATGCGATGGTGTCGGAGGCGGGACTTGAACCCGCATGACCAAAAAGCGGTCACTAGCACCTCAAGCTAGCGCGTCTGCCAATTCCGCCACTCCGACATGCTATGTTGTTGATTCGCGGTTCGTTTTGTTGGACCCGCGCGTTCAACGAGGAAGATAATAACCTATGATTCGAGAACTGTGCAAGCACTTTTTTGAAAAAAGTTTACGAATTTGTAAATGCGCAGGTAGATCCGTATGTCCGGGTCGGAATGGGGGCAACTTCCCAACGCGTCCTCGGGCATGCGGCACATTTTGTTTCGCGCGTCGCGCTTCAAAATGTGCCGCCCCCTGCGGAATGCGTTGGGAAGTTGCCCCCATTCCGACCCTGCGTTAACGCACTTCAAGCACAGCTATCAAACATGTTCTGGGACTGAAAAAAATTTAGTGGCTCGGCTTTGCCGAGCCCTTATATAAGGAGGCCGGAGCTAAAGCTCCGGCCTCGCTATCTTTCCCATTAGATTAAGTGAGCGATCAAGGAATCGCGCTCCCCCTGCCGAGTTACCGCAGGGCCCGCCCTGTTGTTACTTTTCAGAACATCCCGCAGGACGGAGGAAGCCCCGCAGCGCGCAGCGCGCAGCGGGGCTTCCGACATGTCCGAGGACGTTCTGAAAAGTAACAACAGGGCGGGCCCGGACAAACAACCGACTACAGGTCGATGTGCGATTCCTTGATCGGGAACGGCTCGGCGAAGTGGCACGCGCAGCAGTGGCCCGGGGCAACTTCCTTAAACTCAGGAAGCTTCTCGGAGCAGATACCCTGAGCGATCGGGCAGCGCGTGTGGAAACGGCAGCCGGTCGGCGGATCCAGCGGTGACGGCGGATCGCCGGCGAGGATGATGCGCTTGCGGGTCTTCTGGATATCAGGATCGGGCACCGGCACGGCAGACAGCAGCGACTGCGTGTACGGATGGTGAGGCTCGCTGTAGAGCGTCTTCCAGTCCGAAACCTCGACCATCTTACCCAGGTACATAACGGCAACGCGATCGGAGATGTGCTGCACGACGGAGAGGTCGTGAGCAATGAAGAGATAAGCAGTACCGAACTTATCCTGAAGCTCCTTCAGCAGGTTCAAAACCTGGGCCTGAATGGAAACGTCAAGTGCAGAGACAGGCTCGTCGCAGATGATCAGCTTGGGCTTCAGAGCGAACGCGCGGGCAATGCCGACACGCTGACGCTGACCGCCGGAGAACTCGTGCGGATAGCGGTTGATGTGCTCGGGGTTCAGACCGACGACGTCCAGCAGCTCGCGGACACGCTCAATACGCTCCTCCTTGGTGCCCACGCCGTGAATGGTCATGGGCTCGGAGACGATCTCGCCGATGGTCATACGAGGGTTGAGCGAAGCATAGGGATCCTGGAAGATAAACTGCATCTCGCGACGCATGTCCTTGATCTCATGTTTGCTCATCTCGGCAACATCTTTGCCCTGGAAGAACACCTTACCGGCGGTCGGCTTGGTCAAGCGCATGATGGTGCGACCCGTCGTGGACTTACCGCAACCAGACTCACCAACCAGACCAAAGGTCTCGCCAGGATAAATCTCAAAAGAGATGTCATTTACAGCAGAGACGACACGCTTGGAAAAACGCTTGGCGAACATGCCGGACTCAGCGGGGAACTCCTTAGAGAGGTGCTCGACCTTCAGCAACGGAGTACGCTCGTTGGTATCTGCCATTACGCCTCGCCTCCCTTCTTGGAATCCTTGCGCGTACGGGACGTCTCAGGAGCGTTCTTGAGAAACTCGGGGTCACCGGAGTAGTGGCATGCAGAGTAATGACCAGACTCGGTGACAACGCGCTCGGGGCGCTGCTTGCGGCACTTATCGGTCGCATAGGGA
>CALJNY010000242.1 GCA_937981515.1 uncultured Collinsella sp.
TCTCGATGGATACGCCCGCAGCCGTGTATACTAAACAGCTGTGTGAAACCAGGGGAGTATTCTGGCTGGACAAAATGCCTGCTTAATAGGGTTGTCAGGTAGTCCGGACGCAATACAAGGCTGGGGAGCACGTCGTGTAAGTAGTGGTCCTCTAGGGGCGTACGCTCGGTGGTGTACGCATTGTCCCAAGACCACGCGAGAGTTGGGATCATATCTTGATCAGCATGATTCTCGGCCGCAAGATTGGCATGACCCAGGTTTGGGACGAGGACGACAACGTCGTTCCCGTCACGGTCATCCAGGCTGGCCCCTGCGCTGTCTCGCAGGTTAAAACTCAGGCAACCGACGGCTATGACGCCGTCCAAATCGGTTTCGGCGACATCAAGGCCAAGAACGTGAACAAGCCCATGGCTGGTCACTTCGCCAAGGCTGGCGTCGAGCCTGTCCGTTTCCTTCGTGAGGTCCGCGTCGAGAACGGCGAGGAGCACAAGGTCGGCGAGGTTGTCACCGTCGCTGATTTCGCTGATGTCGAGAAGGTCGACGTCATCGGTACCTCCAAGGGTAAGGGCTTCCAGGGTCGCATCAAGCGCTGGGGTCAGCGCCGCGGTCCTATGACGCATGGTTCTCACTTCCAGCGTCACCCCGGTTCTATCGGTCAGTGCGCCTATCCTGCGCGCGTCCTCAAGGGCGTCAAGATGGCCGGTCACATGGGTAACGAGCGCGTTACCGTCAAGAACCTTTCCGTTGTCCGCATCGATGCCGAGCAGAACCTCATCTTGGTCAAGGGCGCTGTCCCGGGTGCCAAGAATGGTCTCGTCGCCATCCGTATGGCCTAAGGGCCCAGCCCATTTAGCCCAGCGTCATACCAAGGAGAACACTTAAATGGCAAAGTTTGAAGTAAAGAACAGCGAGGGCAAGAAGGTCGCCGAGGCCGAGCTCGCCGCTGAGGTGTACGGCATCGAGCCGAACATCCACGTTATGCACCACATCGTCAAGTGCCAGATGGCCTCTTGGCGTCAGGGCACCCAGTCCGCTAAGGGCCGCTCTGAGGTTTCCGGTGGCGGCAAGAAGCCTTGGCGTCAGAAGGGCACCGGCCGTGCCCGCCAGGGTTCCATCCGTGCTGCCCAGTGGCGTCACGGTGGCGTTGTCTTCGCCCCCAAGCCCCGTTCCTACGCTAAGCGTATGAACAACAAGGAGGTCAAGCTGGCTATGCGCTCCGCGCTGTCCGCCAAGCTGGCCGATGGCGAGCTCGTGCTCGTCGACGACTACGGCTTCGAGAAGCCTTCCACCAAGGCTGCCGTCGCCATGCTCAAGGCTCTCGGTCTTGAGGGCAAGCGTGTGACCATCATCGTTCGCGATGAGGACGTCAACGCCTACCTGTCGTTCCGCAACATTCCCAAGACGTTCATCATCACCGCTGACGAGGCCAACACCTACGATCTCGTCAACAACAACGCTGTGCTGATGCCCGCCGACATCGCCGCTCACTTCGGGGAGGTGCTTGCATAAATGACCGCCCACGAGATTATCATCCGTCCGATCGTGTCCGAGCGTTCCTTCTCCGGCATGGAGCTGAACAAGTACACGTTCGAGGTCGCCAAGGATGCTAACAAGTATCAGATCAAGGACGCTGTCGAGGAGATCTTCGGCGTCAAGGTCGTTCGCGTGAACACCCTGACGGTCAAGCCCAAGACCAAGCGTGTGCGCTATGTCGCCGGCAAGACCCGTTCTTGGAAGAAGGCCATCGTCACGCTGGCCGAGGGCGACACCATCGAGGTCTTTGGCAACCAGGCCTAAGACTCGCTGCTGTTGAGTGAGCTCATGCCTCCCAAATAGGGGAGGCGGGAGCTCAAGGTTTTGGACGTATAAAATGGACACGCCCGGAACCGTGTATACGTCCGGTGTCATCGCACCCGAGGCAGAACCTCGAATCCCTGTCTGCGATGGCTAACGGATTCCTATTGAAAGGGATTGTAATGGCTGTAAAGCACCTTAAGCCGACCTCCGCTGGTAGGCGTTGGCAGACGATCTCCGACTTCTCCGAGATCACCTGCACCAAGCCCGAGAAGTCTCTTCTCGAGCCCCTGCCCAAGAAGGCCGGTCGTAACAACAACGGCCGCATCACCACCCGCCACCAGGGCGGCGGCGTGAAGCGTCGTTACCGCGTGATCGACTTCAAGCGCAACAAGGACGGCGTGCCCGCCAAGGTTGCCACGATCGAGTACGATCCGAACCGTTCCGCTCGCATCGCTCTGCTGCACTACGCTGACGGTGAGAAGCGCTACATCCTGGCCCCCAAGGGCCTCGAGGTCGGTCAGACCATCATGTCCGGTTCTGACGCCGACATCAAGCCGGGCAACGCTCTGCCCCTCGCCGACATCCCCGTCGGTACGCTCATCCACGCCGTCGAGTTCCAGCCGGGCAAGGGCGCTGCTATCGCCCGTTCCGCCGGTAACTCCTGCCAGCTGATGGGTAAGGAGAGCAAGTACGCTATCGTCCGTATGCCTTCCTCCGAGATGCGCCGCATCCTCGTTACCTGCCGCGCCACGGTCGGTGAGGTCGGCAACGCCGATCACTCCAACATCGTCATCGGCAAGGCCGGCCGTAAGCGTCACATGAACGTGCGCCCGACCGTCCGCGGTACCGTCATGAACCCTGTCGACCACCCGCACGGCGGTGGCGAGGGCAAGAACCACACCTCTGGTCGTCCCTCTGTTACCCCCTGGGGTAAGCCGACGAAGGGCCTTCGTACGCGCAAGAAGAAGAAGGTCTCGAACCAGCACATCATTCGTCGCCGTAAGAAGTAATTTCGGATACCGAGTTTTAGGAGAAAGCACTTATGAGCAGAAGTCTCAAAAAGGGCCCGTTCGTGGAGACTCGCATTCTCTCGCGTATCACCGCGATGAACGAGGCTGGCAAGAAGGACGTCGTGAAGACCTGGTCCCGCGCGTCCACCATCTTCCCCGAGATGGTTGGTCACACCATCGCCGTCCACGACGGCCGCAAGCATGTGCCCGTGTATGTTACCGAGTCCATGGTTGGTCACAAGCTCGGCGAGTTCGCGCCGACTCGTACGTTCCGTGGCCACAAGGCCAAATAGGGGGTTAACCGTAAATGGCAACTAAGTCTATTGAAACTGAGGCCACCGAGGTTCGCGCCGTCGCTAAGTACGTGCGTGTTTCCCCCAGCAAGGCCCGCCTGGTGGTCGATCTGATCCGCCGCAAGCCTGTCGCTCAGGCCTTCGACATCCTTCACTTCTGCGACCGCGCCGTCGCCGTGGATGTCGAGAAGGTTCTCCGTTCCGCCGTTGCGAACGCCGAGAACAACAACGGTCTGCGTGCCGACAACCTGGTTGTCGCCGCTGCCTATGTTGACGAGGGTCCGACGCTTAAGCGCATCCGTCCCCGCGCCAAGGGTTCCGCTTCTCGCATTCTGAAGCGTACTTCCCACATCACCGTCGTCGTTGCTCCTCGAAAGGAGGCGTAAAGCTGTATGGGTCAGAAAGTCTATCCCACCGGCTTCCGTCTTGGCATCACCGAGAACTGGCGCTCCCGCTGGTTCGCAGAGAAGGATTACGCTAAGACCCTCGGTAACGATCTCGAGATCCGCAAGTACCTCGAGAAGCGTCTTTCCCGCGCAGCTGTCTCCCGCGTCGAGATCGAGCGCGCTGGCGACAAGGTGAAGGTCATCATCCTCACCGCTCGCCCCGGCGTTGTCATCGGTAAGAAGGGTGCCGAGATCGATACCCTCCGCACCGAGCTCGAGAAGGTCGCTGGCGTCTCCAAGGGCCAGCTCTCCGTCGACGTTGTCGAGATCAAGCGCCCCGAGCTCGACGCCAACCTCGTTGCTCAGTCTATCGCCGAGCAGCTCGAGGGCCGCGTTGCCTTCCGTCGCGCTATGCGCAAGGCTGTCCAGTCCGCCCGCAAGGCCGGCGCTAAGGGCATCCGTATCCAGTGCTCCGGTCGTCTCGGCGGTGCCGAGATGGGCCGTCGTGAGTGGTACCGCGAGGGTCGCGTGCCTCTGCACACCCTCCGTGCCAAGATCGACTACGGCACGGCTGTCGCCAGCACCACCATGGGCGCTTGCGGCGTGAAGGTCTGGATCTACCTGGGCGAGAAGCTCCCGGGCCAGCCTGTTCCCAACCCTGCACTCGAGGGCTCTTCCCGTCCTCGTCGTCGTAACTCCGAGAGGAGGGGTCAGTAGTGCTTGCCCCTAAGCGTATTCTTCACCGCAAGGTGCAGCGTGGCTCCATGAAGGGCCAGGCCAAGGGTAATACCGAGCTGCATTTCGGCGAGTTTGGCATCCAGGCTCTCGAGGCCCATTGGATTACCAACCGTCAGATCGAGGCCGCTCGTATAGCCATGACCCGCTACATGAAGCGTGGCGGTCGTGTCTACATCACGATCTTCCCCGATAAGCCCATCACCAAGAAGCCTGCCGAGACTCGCATGGGTTCTGGTAAGGGTAACCCCGAGGAGTGGGTGGCCGTCGTCAAGCCCGGCCGCATCATGTTCGAGGTCAAGGGCGTGCCCGAGGAGGTCGCTCGCGAGGCTCTGCGTCTTGCACAGCACAAGCTTCCCATCAAGACCAAGATTGTTGCTGCTAAGAACGCTGAGCAGCGCATCGAGAAGGAGATGGCTGAGGAGGCCGCTCTCGAGGCCAAGTGGGCTGCTGAGGACGCCGCCGCCGCCAAGGAGGAGAACTAATGAAGCCCGCAGAGATTCGTGAGCTCTCGGACGCTCAGCTCGTTGAGAAGCTGAAGGAAATGCGCGCCGAGCTCTTTAACCTTCGTTTCCAGATGGCCACCAGCCAGCTGGACAACACCGCTCGCGTCAACACCGTGAAGAAGGACATCGCTCGCGTCCTCACGGAGCAGCGCGCCCGCGAGATCGCAGCGGAGAAGTCCGCTGTCGCCGAGTAGGACCTAAGGAGAGAACATGACTGATTCGCGTAACTCGCGTAAGGTCCGTACGGGTGTCGTTACCTCCGTCTCCGGTGCCAAGACCATTGTTGTCACCATCACCGAGCGCAAGCGTCACCCCAAGTACGGCAAGATGATGACCAGCTCCAAGAAGCTGCACGCTCACGACGAGGAGTGCACGGCTGGCGTGGGCGACACTGTCCGCGTTATGGAGACCCGTCCTATGTCCAAGATGAAGCGTTGGCGCCTCATCGAGGTCGTCGAGCGCGCTAAATAAGCAGTCGCTCTTACGACTTGTACGTTTCCGAAGATGTGCGTATGCCTGGTTTGCATACCACAGGCCGTCTAAAGGCTGCGCACCTCTCTTCGGTTCTTAGTTCGGAGGAACATCTACCATGATTCAGATGCAAACCATGCTGAACGTCGCCGACAACTCCGGCGCTCGCAAGATTCGCTGCATCAAGGTGCTTGGCGGTTCCAAGCGTCGTTATGCAGGCATCGGCGATGTGTTCATCGGTGCTGTCCAGGAGGCTACCCCTGGCGCCAACGTCAAGAAGAAGGACGTTGTCCGTTGCGTCGTCGTTCGCACCGTTAAGGAGATCCGCCGCAAGGATGGCTCCTACATTCGCTTTGATGAGAACGCCTGCGTTGTCATCAACAACGATGGTTCGCCCGTCGGCACCCGTATCTTCGGGCCTGTCGCTCGCGAGCTTCGTGACAAGAAGTACATGAAGATCGTCTCGCTCGCTCCCGAGACCCTGTAGTTAGGGGAGATATATGTATATCAAGAAGGGCGATAAGGTCCAGGTTCTCTCTGGTAAGGATCGCGGCAAGCAGGGCGTTGTCCTGCGTGCTCTCCCCGCCGAGAACAAGGTCGTTGTCGAGGGCGTTTCGGTCGTCAAGAAGGCCGTCAAGCCCAACGCTGCCAACCAGCAGGGCGGCATCGTTTCGCAGGAGGCTCCCATCGACGCCTCCAACGTCAATCTCGTTTGCCCCGAGTGCGGTAAGGTTACCCGCGTCGGTCACGAGAAGGACGGCAAGAACAAGCTGCGCGTCTGCAAGAAGTGCGGCCACAAGTTCTAAGCTGCCCGCAACATCAAGTTGCTAGCAAAGGCCCGGATGCCCCCACGGCACCCGGGCTTTTTTCTATCGCTACTCGATGGCTTCGGTTCTGCCGTCCCGTCATTCCGGTTGCATCCAGTTTTCGGTGCCGTCTCGAATCGAGTGCCGCCAGGTGACACCCTGTCGCGTTTCGTCGGCTTCGGTGACAAAAGTCGGGACAACTCCAAAAACTATTTTCGAACTCAGGGCTTTGAGTTTTTGTTTTAGTCCCAAAGGGCGCGGCGGGATGCCTTTGAAGGCTCGATAGCGCCGAAACGCCCGTTTTGAAACTCAAATGCCTTTTCGCCTGCAAGACGCCAGCTGCAATAGGAAGTGAATCAACGCAGGTGGCTTTCAAACAGTTTGCAAAACTGCAGGTCGCAGGTCATCATTGCCAGTAGGAGAAATGAGTAGTCTCAGGTGGCTTGCTCATGAGTTGACTAACGGGATTTGAGATTACGCTGACGTCCGGAATCGCTTCGAGCACGGCGTTAAGTTTTTGGGGTTTGGGCGCAGCCCCTGCACCCGCGAGCGCGGGCCTTAAGCCCGCCGAGAGAGTGACGCGTCGAAAACGAAAGGGAAAGAGAGAAGGGGCCGTTCCTATCATTCAGGTTGCGACCGAAGAAGACAAGGAGACCCCCTGTGCCTGAATGATGCCCCACAGACCGCGTCCGACCGAGCTCAAGCCGAGCTTTTCCTGACGTCCGCCTTCGCGGAGATGATGGCTGGATTGGCTATGGATTGGCAACACCAATTTGGACGATTCCGGGAGGGGCGGTCCCGCCTCCCTGAACTCGACCGGCGACATGTAGCCCAGTGTCGAGTGGATCCTGAAGTTGTTGTACCAGTGCACGTAATCCGAGAGCTTGGCTCGGAGCTCGCGCGTCCCTCCTCGGTCCTGCGGAGTGGCCGACGATCTCCCCGTTGCAGAGGTCGACGAGCAGGCAGACGTAGTTCCACGACGCCCCGACGCGCACGGAGGCCAGGTCGCTGCATATATGGGTGCGCGGCGCCCTGCCGCCGAAGCCGCGCGCGACGACGTTCGGCACGTCGGCCTCGTTGACCGCCCCGGGGTGCACCTTGAACCTCTTCCTGCCGTATGTGCCGGCCAGGCCGTTCTCCCTCATGATGCGGCAGACGCGGCGCCGGCTGACGGTAACGCCCGACCTCCCGGGCGACGCCTTGATCTTGCGCGATCCGTTCCGGCCCTTGCTGGCGGCGTGCGCCGCCGCAGCCGCCGTCGCCCCCGACATTAAGGTCCTCGAGGGCCGCGTCGTTTCCGGCGACCAGTTCGTCTCGCCCGCGGAACAGAAGGCGCGCATCCTCGCGACCTTCGGCGACCTGTGCTGCGAGATGGTGGGCTGCACCATCGTGCAGGCCGCCTATCTCAACGGTGTGCCCCTCGTCGTCGCGCGCGCCATCAGCGACAAGCCCTGCGCCGAGGGCCAGGTCGTCGACTACAACACCTTCGAGAAGAAGACCGTCTTCGACTGCGCCCACATCGCCGCGCGCATGGTTAAGCTTTAGGCCCTGCGCGCCGGGGCCCTTCTTTATGTTGGGACCCCGGCGCGCAGGGCCCTTTCCAAAGCGAAGTGTCGAGCCGAAGTGTTGAGCGTCGGCCCTGAATGTTCAATGGCCGTTGTTTTCTGCCCCTCAAGTGGTGAACTTCTCCTCGGGGCTGTTGATTCCCCCACGCGCCCCCTTCCGTTCTCTGTGTTCCCCTTATACTCCTTGTACAAGGAGGTAAGAAGTCATGGACAAGACCGCACAGGACAGCTTGGCAAAGAAGCCCGTCGACATGAGGGACAGGATTCTCGAGCATCTCGAGGCCCTCACCTCTGCCGTCTCGCTCGACGACCTTGCCCGTCTGTCCACCTCCGACATCGCCGAGACGCTCATCATCTCCAGGAGTCTGGCGAGCCAGTACCTCAACGACCTTGTTCGCGCCGGCCTTGTGGTTAAGGTGGCGGGCAGGCCTGTCCGTTATTTTCATCGCCGCGCGTTCCAGAAGCGTTTTCAGGTAAAGCTCTCTGCAAGCGAGTACGCCTCGCTCGCCGACCTCATCCAGGCGACGGGAATCGCCGATCACCGTGACTTCGCGCGTGCCGTGGGCTTCGACCTTAGCCTCAGCTCCGTTGTCGAGCAGTGCAAGGCAGCGGTTCAGTACCCTCCGTTCGGCCTGCCCATCCTCTTGAGCGGCGGCGTGGGTGTCGGTAAGTCTTTCCTTTCTCGCCTTGTGTACGAGTGCGGCAAGAACCAGGGCTTGCTGTCCCGCGACTCCTCCTATGTGCGCATCGACTGCGCCGGGGTCCCGGACGCCGCCTCGTTCAACGGGCTTCTTGACGAGTCGATCGCGAAATCGCGCGGGGGTGTGGTCTTTGTCAACGGCATCGAGGCACTCTCTCCCTCTGCGATGGAACACTGCCTTGCGACGGCCCTCGGGCTCGATGCCTCCCAGGATGCGCCGCGCGCTCGCCTCGTTCTTTCGACGACGCTTTCCGCCGATGACCCGAAGGTTTCCTCGGCCTACAGCAAAATGCCCATCTGTGCCCGCGTCCCCTCACTCAAGGAGCGGACCCCCGAGGAGCGCGAGGATCTCATCTTGAGCTTCCTGCGCAGCGAGTGGTGCCGAATCGGTTCTGATGTGAAGATCAGCCGCGGCGCATACCGTTGCCTCGTGAACGCGGACTTTTCCGATAACATCGCCGGCTTGCGCGCCTGCGTGACGAACTGCTGCGCCAAAGCGTTCCTCAATCGCGAGGGCGACTACGTCGTCGTTCGCCCGTATCTTCTTCCCAGCGGACTCCTCTCCTCCGCGCAGATCGATCAACAGCCCGACGATGGCGTTCTGATCGACGCGTCCCTGGATGCCGCCGAGAGCACAGGGCCGGTCGAGCAGGCGCTCGATGCCCTGTGCTCTCTCGATGAGCGATTCTGCGCCGGGGAGCTCTCTGTCTCCGAGCTTGTCTCGCAAGCTGTCTCCGCTGTGCGCGGCGTTGAGGATCACTTGATCTTCGGCCACGGCGTCGCCTCATCGAGGTCGCGCGCCTTCGAGCGCGTCGTGGGCGCGGTCCTTGCCGACGCAGGCTCTTCTTATGGCATCGAGCTTTCGAGGAAGGTCACTTTTCTACTGGCCCAGGAGATTTGCCTGCAGTTGTGGCCGGGCATCGGCCTGGCTAAGCGAAAGTCTGCCTGTGCGGAGCAAATTTCCCATCTCCTCGGTGCCGTGACCTCCGAATTGCCGTTTGCCTCGAGCGTCTCCGATCAGGTCGCCGCAGACATGGAAGGGGCGCTCGGAATCTCGCTCGATCACTTCACGAAGACGCTTCTGACGTTGTGCGTCGCATCGGAGTCTCGCGACGCGAAGGCCCTTCGGACGCTCTGCGTCATCTTGTCACACGGCTACTCGACGGCGACGAGCGTCGCCGACGCGGCGAACCGTATGCTCGGCGTGCATGTGTACGAGGCGGTCGACATGCCCTACGACCAGCAGCTGAAGGACATCGTCGGTCCGCTCCAGCGCCTCGTCGACCGCCATTCCTACTGCACCGGGGTCGTGTTTCTTGTTGACATGGGCTCTTTGGAGGAGGCCTATAAGGCCCTCGAGAACGTTACCGACTCCACCATCGGGGTGGTGAACAACGTCTCCACCGGGCTCGCGCTCGAGATCGGGTCCGGGCTGCTCGGCGGCAAGTCCATCGCCGAGGTTCTTGGCGATGCGACCGCCGTGTGCGTGACGCACTGCAAGGTAATCGAGCGCGTCAACCGTGAGGACGCCATCGTCTTCTGCTCCGAGTCCGGGGTCGACGCGGCCGAGAGGATACGTCAGCTCGTCTCGCAGAGCCTCCCGCGCACCATAGGCGCGCGCCTGCTCACGAGGCCCTTCAAGCAGCTTGCCGCGAACGGGTCGAACGACGCCGTTTTCTCCGAGCACCGCGTCTGCGCCGTCATCGGCACGGGAGACCCCAGGATTGCCTCCGTTCCCTTCGTCGCCCTCGAAGACATTATGTCGACGGCGTCCGCCTCGAAGGTCGATGCCGTGTTCGGCAGGTGGCTCGACGTCTCCGAGCTCGCTTCTTTCCACGAGAAGCTGCTTTCGAATATGACGCTGCAGAACGTTATCCGCTCCATCACCATCCTCGACCCGGAGCGGCTGTTCCACGAGATCGAGAGCGCCGTGCACGAGCTTCAGCGCAGAACGGGCGAGAAGATCAGCAGCAACGCCATCATCGGGCTGTACGTTCACCTCTGTTGCCTCGTCGAGCGCCTCGTCACCCGCAACCCCATCGAGACCTACGTCGGCCAGGATCGCTTCGAGGAAGAGCACATCGACTTCATCGAGTCCTTCAGGCAGAGTTTCTCGAGCATCTCGACGCGCTATCGCGTGGAGGTTCCTGTAAGCGAGATCGCCTACGTCTTCGACTACATCAGCGTGAGCGCCGCCCCGGCGCGAGAGGAGCGTCTCGGCTCCTCGAGCCTCCTGTTCGATGAGTGACCCCCCGCGCCGTCACGATCTGACCGCGCGTCTTCAATAATCCGATAATCCCTCGCCCGGCGCGAATCCGGATAGCGCCAAGGCAGTGCTGAATGAAAAACTTGATTTGATAGGAGCAAACATGAGTGTTGTTATGGCACGAATCGACAATCGCCTGCTTCACGGCATCATCGTGACGCAGTGGGCCCCGGTGTCGGGCGCAACCCGAGTCATGGTCATCGACGACAAGGTCGCCGGCGACGAGGTCCTGAAGTCCACCATGAGGATGGCGCGCCCCGCGGGCATGGCCGTCTCGATCATCTCCGAGGAGACCGCGCTCAAGAACTTCGCGGCGGGCAAGTACGACCGCGAGAAGGTCTTTGTCATCGCCAAGGAACCCGAGACGATGCTTCACCTGGTCGAGTCGGGCATCGAGCTCCCGTCGCTGATCGTCGGCGGCTCTCTTGTCAAGGAGGGCGGCGTCCAGCTCACCCAGCGCGCCTATGCCTCCGCCGAGAACGTCCAAAGCTACAAGGCGCTCATCGCC
>CALJNY010000243.1 GCA_937981515.1 uncultured Collinsella sp.
CGACCTGCGCGAGTGGCATTTGGGCTCGCTGGAGGGTACATCAAACCGCGAGATGCCGGCGCAACCCTGGGGCGATTATCCGGTTGCCTTTGGTGGCGAGTCGGAAAGTGAGCTTCGCGCACGTATGGTCGCGGCACTGTCCCGCATCATGTCCCGACCCCGGCACGACTGCGTGTTGGCCGTCTCCCACGGCTCAGCCTGCCAGGAGTTTCTTAGATGCGTGACCGGCGGGGGAGAGCAACCCGACAACGGTGCCGTGCTTCATTTTGGCTATTGCGACGGGGCGTTTTCGCTCTTGGATTGGTAACAAACGAAAGGACCCCCCTATGAATAAAGACCTGTATCTGGTCCGTCATGGCCAGACGATATTTAACCTCAAGCGCATTATTCAGGGCTGGAGTGACTCGCCGCTTACGCAGCTGGGATGCGACCAGGCGGCGCGTGCCGGCATGTTTTTGCGTGCGCGCGGCATTGAGCCCGATCATGCCTACACCTCCACACTTCATCGCACCGAGCAGACTATCGCCAACTTGTGGCCGGGCTTGGCGTACGAGCGCCTGGACGGCCTGCGTGAGTGGTTCTTTGGCGACTTTGAGGCCGAGCGCGTGATGCTCATGCCCGAGCGCCCGTGGCGCGACTTCTATTGCCAGTTTGGCGGCGAGGGCCAGATGCAAGTGCGCGAGCGCATGGTGGCGACGTTGACCGAGCTTATGCAGCATCCGGACCATACGTGCGTGCTCGCGGTGAGCCACGGCTCGGCTATCAAGGAGTTTATGGATCACGTGAAGGGCGCGGCGGCAGACGAGCGCGACCGCGTGCCGGGCAACTGCTCGGTGCTGCACTTCGTGTTTGATGATGCGACCGATACGTTTGACCTGGTTGAGATCTTTACGCAGGAAGACTACGCGCGCGAGTTGGGGCTAGAGCCGCTCGTGGCGGCAGCGGGTCCGCAGCGTGGATAATGCTGGTGTTGCGGCGCGGTTTGCCGGCGTAATTGTTTGATGCGAAAGGGGCGGAGATGCATGCATTTGCTGCATCTCCGCCCCTTGTTTGTTTGGATGCCGGGTTTTTCAGCTTCGCGTTTGAGTCCGCTAGAACCGCGAGATCTGGTGAGTGAGCAGGCCCGTCGGGACCTGCGGTGCGCCGCCGGCGACCTGCGCGGCGGGGAATAACGCGGCCACGGTAAAGTTGAACGGCTCCTTGCCGGTGTACGTTCCGGCAGCACGGGCCTCATCGGTTAGCAGCTGCGACGCCCCGGTCAGAGCGGCGGCGTAGGCGGGGTCGTCGGCCAGTGCCGGCTCCGGTGCTTGGTCGAGCATAGCGCGGATGGCCCCGACGGCGTCCTCGCGCTTGACCTCCCACACACGGTGCGTAATGCCGGCGGGGTCGGTGACGGCATAGAGCGAAGCGCCCTCTTTGGCGGCGCCGAGGATGATATCCATGACGGGCGAGGCTTCGTAGGCGAGCGACACGGGGCGCGGCTGCACCTTGAGCTCGGCGATCGCGTGCGCAGCGGCGAGTGCGTCGACGTTCTCGGCGACAGCCGCGTCGCTGCCCGTCAGCACGTTAACCGGGCAAATCGCCACGACACCCGTCACGTGACCCGGCTCGCCCGAGCATTCGTACACGTAATACGCCGCGCCTGGATCCTTGAGCATCAGGCCGTCGGCGATGGAGCCGCGTAGGGCGTCGTTGCCGCTAAGGATACCGCCCATCTGCGGCAGCGCATCGAGCACGCGGTCCTGAGCCGGTCGGATGCAGGGAAACGGAAGTGCTTTCATGGACGGTCCTAACGCGCGAATCGGTTTGTTCGCGGCTTATTATGCCTCAACTTGGCCGTTTACGTCCCAGAGCGTGTTGTCGGCAAGCGCGATGAGCACGTTTTGGCAGCGAACGATATCGGCGTGGAGCACATATTCGTTGGGCTTGTGCGCGAGCGCGAGCGACCCGGGGCCGTAGCTCATACAGTTGCGGTTACCCGTCTTGCCGGCAATGACGGCGGTGTCGGTGTAGCCGGTAAAGAAGCCGACGGTCGTGTCCACGTCTGTCACGCTGTCGGCGGCATGTTTGAGTGCCGCCAGAAGGGGAGAGCCCGGGTCGCGCTCGATGGCGGGGCGGTCGCCTGTCACGACGTAGCTGCCGCGGCAACCGGGAACGGCGGCTTCGGCGACGGCGATGGCCTGCTCTACCATGCGCGTCGCGGCGGCCGTTTCGGTTGGCGGGGTCAGGCGCATGTCGACCCAGACCTTGGCGTGGTCGGGCACGACATAGGGACGGTAGCCACCCTCGATCTGTCCAAACGTGATGGTCGATGGCCCCAACTCATCATGCACGGGCAGCGCGGCAAACGCGCGGCGAAGCGAACACACGACCTCTGCCATGGCGGCGACGGCATCCGCGCCCTTCCAAGGCTGGCTCGCGTGTGCCGTGACGCCGGTCATCTCAATCTCGAACCATGCGCGTCCCTTGTGCGCCACCTGAATTTGTCCATCGGTGGGCTCGGTGTCCAGCACCCATTCGCGCGAGCCGATCCAGCCGGCATCGATGGCCGCCTCGGAGCCGCGCATAAAGTCCTCCTCGTCGACCGAGC
>CALJNY010000244.1 GCA_937981515.1 uncultured Collinsella sp.
CCGGCCCCAAGGTGGCCGCGCTCACGCTGCTGCTCGACTGCTTTAAGGGCGCTATCTGCGTCCTTATCTCCCGTCCGCTTATCGCGGGCGTGGGCTATGGCTTCCCTGTAAGCATCATGGCGCCTGGAGCCCCTGGCGACTGGATGCTCGGCGTCATCTGCCTGGCTGCGGTGTGGGGCCACATCTTCTCGCCCTACCTTAACTTCCATGGCGGCAAGGGTATCGCCGTGGGCTTGGGCGTCATCCTCGCCTGGTACTGGCCCATCGGACTTTCGCTGTTGGGCATGTTTATCGTGGCCGTTGCCATCACCAAGTTTGTATCGGTAGGCTCGCTTGCCGCTGCCATCGGTCTTCCCATCGCCGTCTGCGCGGTTTTCCCGTACGGCAGCCTGGGACTTAAGTTTTGCATGGCGATGATCGGCATCACCGTGGTGTGGGCCCATCGCGCGAACATCAAAAAGCTCATGACGGGTAAGGAGTCCAAGCTCTCGTTTACCAAGCGCGTCACCGAGCCCGACGATAAGTAGGAGAGAGTCATGAATGTTGCGCTGATTGGCTCCGGCTCCTGGGGAACCGCCGTCGCCGGCCTTGCCGCCGCGCGAGCCGAGCGCGTGATCATGTGGGCCCATAGCGAGCAGACGGCCGCCGGCATTAACGGCGAGCACCGTAACCCCCGCTATCTGGTGGACTACACGCTGCCGGAAAACGTTGTCGCCACGACGGACTTGGCCCAGGCGCTCGACGGCGCCGAGGCCATCATCTTTGCCGTGCCCTCCACGCACCTGCGCAGCGTCTGCCACCAGGCGGCGCCATTCATCGCGGACGAGACGCCGGTTCTGTGCCTCACCAAGGGCATCGAGCCCGAGTCCGGCCTGCTCATGAGCGAGGTCATCGCCAGCGAGATCGGCAACGAGCGGCGTGTGGCAGCCCTCTCTGGCCCCAACCATGCTGAGGAGATCTGCCGCGGCGGGCTTTCTGCCGCCGTCATCGCCAGCGAAGACCCCCAGGTAGGGGAGACCTTTAAGGACCTGCTGCTGTCCACGGCCTTCCGCATCTACCTATCCCAGGACATGACCGGCGTCGAGGTTTGCGGCGCCATGAAAAAC
>CALJNY010000245.1 GCA_937981515.1 uncultured Collinsella sp.
CATCTGCTTGCCGAACTCGGCGCGCGCCTCGGCGGGGCCAACGGGCAGGCCACCGGCGGGGATCTGGTGGCCCTTAGGTCCAAACTGGACAAACTTCATGCCGACCTTGGAGGCGATGAACATGAGGGAGACGCAGACCTGGGTGGCATCGCCGATGAAGGCCAGGGTGCAGTCCTCAATCTTCTTGCCCTCGGGAAGGTTCTCGAGCATGGTCATGAGGTCGCCCATCTCCTGCGTGGGATGGTTGAACTCGGACATGCCGTTGATGACGGGCACAGCGGAGCCCTCGGCGAGGCCGACGACGTCCTTGTGACGGTCAACGCGAGCCATCATGATGTCGAGCAGCGAGCCCATAACGCGAGCGGTGTCGCCCAGGGACTCGTGACCGCCGAGCTGGATGGTGCCAGGGCCATAGAACTGAGCATGGCCGCCGAGGTCGGTCATAGCGGTCTCGAAGGAAAGACGGGTGCGGGTGGAGACCTGCTGGAAGATCATGCCAAGGCTCTGGTTGCGGAGCAGGTGCGGATAATAACCGTCAACCTTGATGGCCTTCTTCATTGCCAGGCCAAGATCCTCGATAGCCAGGATCTGCTCTTTGGTAAAGTCGTTGGTGTCGATGAAATCCTTAGGCAGTGCCATATCGATTTCCTTTCCGCCGGTCTTGCCGACTTATTTACTGTGAGGCGCTCGTACATCACGCCTCGTATTGACAAGACCATCATTCACCCGCGTGCAATTTTTACCTAGTTTATTCGGGATTAAAGACCGTTCACGGAGTTACACCCTCTATAAACCAATATAAACCCGCAGGCAGCGGGCTTGCAGGGGGTTTACCGTCTGGAACCGCGAACGGTATACAGCTATGCTATGTCTGGCGTCTAATCCGCAATGGAACGACCGGCTGAGACAAGTATACCCGTGGGATATAGCGGGCTCCATAAGAGTTCAAATGAGGCAGGACGGTGACAAATGGACACGCTCGTGTTCTTCTATACCTTAGCGATACTCGTAATCTGTATTGTGACGGCAGTGCTTTCGCTTGCCGCCTACGCCTCGTCCCATCGACGCTTCTTTATCTATGGCAGCGGCGTCTTTATTTGCTACGCCATCGAGATGACCGAGATCTTCTTTTTTGAATACACGTTGCAAAACGAGACTTTTCCGGCCAGCGACTATTACGCAATTACCATGCCTGCGTTTCGGACCCTTGTGGCGACCATTTCACAGGCTTTTATTTGGCTGATTGCCATGGACTTGCTCGATAAGCATTCAAAAAAGCAGTTCGCTATCCCCGTCTTAACATTTTTGCTGTTAGAGTCGCTGACTATCGTCGCTGTCCCCTCCGGCCCCATGCGTCAGTGGCTCTACTACACGATGCGTCAGGTATTCCTTGTCTTTGTGGGACTGTATATCTTTTGGACGGCTCATAAGAGTACAGAGGTTGAGCTGAAGGCACGCGTTAACAACCAGCGAAAGCACCTGATTATCGGCGCTATTCTGGTCGGTTGCATCGTTGCCGAGGATTTCTACAACATCCTTGTCATCCCCATGAGTCTGGCACCCTCTTGGCTGCAGCTTTATCTATCCGAGCGCAACTTTAGCGAGAACGTCTTTGCGTGCTACTTTGCGATTCTGCTGATCATCTACTCATACCACGTGCTTTCAATTCGCATGGAGAAGGCGCCCGAGGAAAAGAACGTCAACGATCTTGATCGACACATTGAAGAGCAAATGCCCTTCTATCGCAACGCCTACAGGCTCTCCAACCGCGAGGCCGAGGTTTTGCGTCTGGTTGTGCTGGGCAAGTCGAACCAAGAGATTGCTGACGAGCTATTCCTTGCCGTGGGCACCGTCAAGACCCACATCCACAACATCCTGGTCAAAACCGAGCAGCAAAACCGAACCACGCTCATCCTCCACTTTTGGAAGCGTTAACCTGCCAAAAAGGGACAGGTTTATTTTGGTAGGTTTTATCTGGGCAAACGCCATCCGCCGCAAGAGAGCTGCTTTCCCTTGCGGCGGTCTTCTAGCAGTAAGACCAAGTGAGTAGACTTTTTGCAGGAGGTCGAGCACAGCCCAAAACGCCGCGGCTCTGACCTGCGATTTTATTGAACATTTGTCGCGATGTGCACGGCATATCTAAATAAGTCTACTCACTTGCATCCGAGACGCACCAGATAGGCAAATAACCGCCGCGAAGGAAGGGTTACGCGGTTTTACCAAACCGCGTAACGGCTCGACGCTGCAAGCGCCCCTGAGCGAGCAATCTGACGTTCAGTCGTCGGTCGCGTACAAAAGTACGCTTCCCTCCTCTTTCACGTCACCTTACTCGCTTAGGGGCGCTTTCGCTGACTTATGCTCAGCCTACAATGATTCCAAACTGGGTGAGTTACTCGCTGTAGCGGGTGGCTATGGCAGCTCGCACCATTCCGGCGCTCATGAGGTAGGTCACCAGGAAGTAGCCACCGTACGCTGCCAGGAAGATCGCGCAGGTGAGGCCCACGGTGCCGCCGATGCTCATATTTCCGAATATGCTCACCAGCTCGATAATCACCTTAAGTGCCACAAAGGAGTGCGCCAGGCCCACTGCCAGCGGGAACAGGAAGAATACCGCCTGCTGCGCCATCACCGAATGGCGAATCTGGCGGTCGTCGCAGCCGATCTGTGCCAGCACACGATAGCTGCGGCTGCCGTCGGCCACGTTGGAGAGTTGCTGGATCGACAGAATCGCCGCGCATGCAACGACCAATACAAAGCCGATGTAGATGGCTAGGTAGCTAATCATGCCGTTCATCTACGCTGCTTGCGCGTACATCTCGGAGCGTGTGATGAAGATTCCCCACGATCCCGGCTCCTTGCCGTCAACGAGCAGATTGTCGAGCACAGTGTATTCAATGCTCTCGTCTGCCTCGGTCGTATCCATCCCCTGTTTGTAGTTAACGAGCAGGCTACTGGAATACGGCTGCAGATTAAGTTGGGACAACAGCTCGTCGGCAACGACGACGGTACCCGGATTACTGCCCATCGCCGAGTTGGCGATGGCCGCCGTGTCCTCGTCCGACTTATCGGTTGCGGGCTTGAGCGTATGCCCGCCCAAGGTAAGGGCATGGCCGCCGGCCATATACTTGGTGTACAGGTCGATCAGCTCACCGCCCATATCACACGTAAGCAAGTACTGGTCGCGGCCAATGCTCACCGGCTGCTCGCCCATCATCTGACGCAGCTTGTTGTACTGGCTCGCCGGCGTCACAAACAGACCTATCGCATCGGGCTTGCTACCCCCGAACGCCTTGGGAAGCTTTTCGCCCATGGTCTTGCACATCTCACCCGCAGACACCGAAGGGCTCGAACCGCCAAACGGGTAACTTAGATACGAATCGATCTGCACATGCTCACCGGCAACATCGGCGATATTGACCTTCTTGCCGGTCTCGTCGTTGTTGTCCGCCGACTTGTCCTTACCGTGCCATGCGGAGTACAAATCGACCGTACTATCGGCCAGCACCATGCGATCGGCCTCAGACGGATTGACATACTCTTTGTAGTAGTCGAGCGTATCGGGCGTGTAATAGACATACGTCTGCGACATATCGGCCGGCGTATAGCGCTCCAGATTCTCGTTCATCACATTGGCAATCGACATACCGCACGTCACCGAGGTGATGGCCAAAAACAGGAGCATCGCGATGACGCCCATCGAAAAGCACACCGTGTTGACCTTGGCCGCAAGCTGGCGCACGATAAACATGTTGAGGCCGCGCCAATACACGCCGCGCAGGCTCTGCAGCAGCTTGATAAGCATGCCCGAGAGTCCCCAAAACAGGGCAAAGGTACCCACGGTAACCATAGCGGTCGTAATGCCAAACTGGTTCATGGCCTCTTGCAGCTTGCTATCCGTCGCGGTTAGCGGGAACCCATCACGTAGCAGACGGTAATAGGCCACGCCCACAAGCACCACGCCCACGGCAAAGATGGCAATCGCGATCCAGGGGTTGCGTGTCTTGATGCTCTCGTTGCGACGCTCGGCACCCATAAGCTCGATGAGTTTGGTGCGACGCACGGCGCGAAGGTTCAGCAGTAGCGTGAGCACAAACATTACGAGCATGCAGGCAAGGGTCAGGTTGAACGCATGCACCGAGAAAAAGAAGTGGAAATTGGCGATCTGTGTCTTAAAGAGCGAGGCCGTAAAGAACGTCATGAGCTGGGAGAGTCCCACACCCAGCACAATGCCGGCGACAAAGGCCACAACCGATACTATCACGGTCTCGAGCGCCATGATCGTGGCGACGCGCCCGCGCCCCATACCGAGCACCTGGTACAGGCCAAACTCCTTCTTGCGGCGTTTCATGATGAAGTTATTGGCATACACCATCAAAAAGGCCATGACACCGGCCAAAAAGTACGTCAGGTAGCCGAGCATGCTGCCCATAACCTGCGCCAAGCCCTCTTCATCGATTCCGGCGATGTCGACCTGCATCGAGATGGTATTAAAGGCATAGAAGACCGTGACGCCCAGGGTGAGCGTCAAAAGGTAGACGAGGTAGTCGCGGCCGGCGCGGCGGACGTTGCCCCAAGCGAGTTTACAGAGCATCGGAGCCCTCACCGCCCATCATGGCAACGACCTCCATAATGCGGTCGAAGAACTCGCGGCGGTCGGTGTCTCCGCGGCGCAGCTCGGTGAAGATCTTGCCGTCGCGAATAAACAGCACACGGCTCGTGTAGCTGGCGGCAAAGCTGTCGTGCGTGACCATGAGCACGGTGGCGCGCAGGCGGCGGTTAAGGGCCTCCAGGCTCTCGAGCAGCAGGCGAGCGCTCTTGGAATCGAGGGCGCCGGTGGGCTCGTCGGCCATAATCATGGTGGGGTCGGTGACAAGCGCACGAGCCGCGGCAACGCGCTGCTGCTGGCCGCCGGACATCTGGTAGGGATACTTGTCGAGCACCTGACTGATGGACAGGCGCGCTGCCACATCCTGCACGCGGGTCGAGATCTCTGCCGAGTTTGTGCGGGCGATGGTGAGCGGCAGGGCGATGTTCTCGCGTGCCGTGAGCGTATCGAGCAGGTTGGAGTCCTGGAAGATAAAGCCGAGCTCCTCGCGGCGGAACTGCGAAAGCTTGGCCTGCTTCATGCGCGTCACGTCCTGCCCGTTGATGCGGATCGTGCCACTTGTGGCGCTATCGATGGTCGAGACGCAGTTGAGCAACGTCGACTTACCCGAGCCCGAAGCGCCCATGATGCCAACAAATTCGCCGCGGTTGACGGTAAAGCTGACGTCGTTGAGCGCGCGGGTCACGTTGCCCAGCGCTCCATATACTTTTTCGAGATGCGCGACCTCCAGTACCGGGGTCGCCATGTGCGTGGTTTGCATACCGAGTCCTTTCTTGCAATTAGTCTACGGCATCTATAGTCGCAAGAAGACGAGTCGGCTACCATCGATATGGCTTACGCTTGCCTTACCGTTGTGTAAGGTAGGGGTAGCCGCCCTGCCACGTGTTGATGTTGAGAGAGGACTCCTGTTGAAGACTGTTCATGTTGCCGCTGGGATCATTCGCAAGGAAGGATCCGATGAGCTGCTTGCCGTGCAGCGCGGCTACGGCGACATGCAGGGACTTTGGGAGTTTCCCGGCGGCAAGCTCATGCGCGGCGAGACGCCCGAAGACGCCGTGCGACGCGAACTCATGGAAGAGCTGCAGGTCAAAGTCACCAACCTGCGTGATTTCTATACCGTTGAGTACGACTACCCCGATTTCCATCTCTCGATGGAGTGTTACTACTGCTCGCTGGCCAAAGAGTCTGGCGAGCCCCAGAAACATGACCGTCAGCTCGATATCCGCTGGATTCCACGCACCTCGCTTGCCACCGTTGAGTGGATGCCCGCCGACAAGGGGCTCATTGATGCCCTGATTGAGTTGAAAGAAGACCGGCTTGAGGCCAACGGCACTGCCAACGACGCCGAGGCCACCACGGCCGACGAGCCCGCCACCAAGCCCAAGCGCGCACCTAAGCGCCGCAGCAAAAAGCGTCCCAAGCCCGGTCTGCTCGACGGCATCGATACCTCGGACCTTTCCGCCGACGAGCGTGAACTGGTGCGCCGCCGCGCCGCCATCAAAAAGTCCATGAAGGGCAACAAGCGTGCCAACACCAAGCCCGAGCTGCTCGTACGACAGCGCCTGCGCGCAGCGGGCCTTACGGGTTATCGCTTGGAATGGAAAGTTCCCGGCAAGCCCGACATCGCCTTTCCCGGGCGCAAGATCGCCATCTTTGTCAACGGCTGCTTTTGGCACCGCTGCCCCAAGTGCAACCCTAGCCAGCCCAAGCGCAACGTTGAGTTTTGGGAGGCCAAGTTCCGTCGCAACGTCGAGCGCGATCGCGCCGCGGTGGCAGCGCTCACTCAAATGGGCTGGACACCCATAACCATCTGGGAATGCGAACTCAAAAAAGACCGCATCGACGCCACCATGGAAAAGGTCATCGAGCAGGTGCGCGCCGCAGAGCCACAGCGCTAACAGCGAGCATTCACACGCTCCGCACGTCCGCGCCACATCCGCGTCACAAACCTTAGAAAGCCCTTAAGTCCAAAACCTTTCAAGAGTGTTACTCGATAGCTTTAACCTGCGGTTTCATCGTAATTGCAAACCTCATTAAGCCTTTCTTTAGCGCTTCTTTGCGACAGCCGCGGCATAATACTGCCAACGCACGGGACCTAGCAGCACACCCCGTGCGCAACCTTTTGGTGGACATCGAGGAGGCCGCATAAGCATGCATTCTTCCAATGACGCAGCACAGCAGCCATCCCTAACACATGCAGACCTTTTCTCCTTCCCCCCGACACAGAGAAACGGCTTCCTCGACTCCCCCACCACAAAAGCCAAACGCTCAACCGACCAGAACCTCAACCTGCGAGCATCGTTCGAAAAGCTCCAAGCATCCCTAAACAAGTCATTCCCCAACCAAGCCCGGGCATACTAACCCCTCATCAACAAAGAAGCCCTGACGCCCCACCCATTTCCGCCCAACGTCACAAGGGCGATCGAGCAGGACGGCTTGGGCGGGTCCCCGTACTTAGTTTCCAAAATCATTCCGCAG
>CALJNY010000246.1 GCA_937981515.1 uncultured Collinsella sp.
CCAGCACAGCGATGTTTCCCGTGAAACCATGGCACCGTTGCCGACCGCGGCAGCGACGTCAACGAATGCACCCGTCACGCACATGCCCATCGCTCACGACGCAGCGGCGGGCGCGGATTCGGGCATTGCAATCAAGAACACGCTCTCGGCCGATGATTTTCGTCGCATGATGAACCAGATGAAGGGCGGAGCGCCGACTAAATCCACGCAAGCTGCGGCCCCCGCTTCACCCATGCCAGCGCCGACCGTGCCGGCCGAGCAGAATACGGATGGAGCCCCACTCGCCGCGAACTCAAAATTCACCTTTGAGAACTTTGTCTACGGCCCCGAGAACAGCCATGCCTATCGCTCGGCACTCAAGTTTGCCGCCCTCGCGGACGAGCGCGGCACGTGCACATCGCTGTTCATCTACGGCAAATCGGGCCTGGGCAAGACGCACCTGCTGCTTGCCATCAAAAACGAGCTCGCCGAGAAGTCGCCCGAGATCAAGGTCAAGTATGCCAACTCCCAGGCATATCTGGACGACCTGATGACCGAGTTCGACCGCCAAAAGAAGAGCAACGCCCCCATCATGCAGGCGTACCACGGCGTGGACGTGCTCATCATCGATGACATCCAAAACATCATCGGCAAGCGCGCGAGCGTGGACTACTTTTTCCAGCTCATGGACGAGTTCATCCGCAACAACAAGAAGGTCGTCATCGCGGCAGACCGCGCCCCCAAGGACCTGAGCATGGATGAGCGTCTGACCAGCCGCTTCAACGCCGGCATGCTCTGCCTGGTCGCAGAGCCCAGCTACGAGATGAAATACAAGATCTTGCAGCGCTATTACGAGAACACCATCGTCGCCGCTCCCGAGGCAGGCGACGACTCGCTGCTGGCGGCCTATGGGGGCGACGGCGGGCACCTGACCGACGAGCACTTTAAACACATGGCCGAAGTCTCGGGCACCAACATCCGCGAACTCGAGAGCTTTTGCGAGCGCTGCGCCGGCGAGGCGGGCGACCGCGAGCGCGAGGGCGGGGAGCTCACCTTTGACGATATCGACGCCATTGCCAGCCAGTACTTCGACACATCGGCCAAAAAGATCAACGTGCAAACGGTTCAGTCCGTCATTGAAGAGCAGTACGGCGTGACGCACGAGGAGCTCATCGGCCCGCGTCGCAACGCCAATATCGCCAAAGCACGCCATATCGCTATCTACCTGGCTATCGAGATGTGCGAGATGACGACCACGGCGGTGGGCGCCGAATTTGGCAACCGCAACCACTCGACCGTCAGCACGAGCTACAAAAAGGTCCAGAAGATGATTCAGGAAGACCGCACCGTCACCGAAGACCTCAAGTCGCTGCGCGATAAAATAACACTGCGCTCGTAGGGAAATAGAGACACCTGTTGAAAACTTGTCGAAACCACGGGCATAAGGTGTCTAAAACCCAACCCGCGGTGATGAAAAGTTTTGCGCAGGTTTTGAACGTGGAAAACCACCCCTGTTGCACACAGGCTGCTGTCGATTCTCTTTCTGGGTCTGACCTGCGTCTTTGGGAGTAATCAACAGTTTCGTCAGTGCTATTACTATTATTAAGATATTTATATCTATAGAAAGGTATTAAAAGATGAAGTTCACCGTCAGCCAGAGCTCGCTTACACAAGCCATCGGCGTCGTTATGAAGGGTGTCGCTTCGGCATCCACC
>CALJNY010000247.1 GCA_937981515.1 uncultured Collinsella sp.
CGGAGAGAATCGAAGCGATGGTGTCACCCGAGGCACCATCGGGAATCGTGATAGTAACTTGCTGTCCAGCAGCGACGTTCGCATCCTCGCCAGCAAAGAAGCCCTTGACGGCTTGCACGACAAAGAAAACGATCGCGACAAGCGCAAGCACGGCGACGACGCCACCGATAATCATAGGCACCGGGGAGCTTTTCTTTTGGGCACCACGGCGGGCGTGCGAGTTATAGCTCGAGCGCGTGGCCGGAGCAACGCCGTGCGAGCCATGAGCATGATGTGTGTGGGGGCGTGATTGCCGGGCCTGGCCCTGCGTGCGCTGGGCAGGAGCCTGCTGCTTAAAACGAGCGCCGCCAGCGGGTTGCGCGGGACGAACGGCGGACTGTTGAGCAACACGCTGAGTAGGCTGAGCCGAACGCTGCGTCGGCTGCGCCGGGCGCTGGCCAGGCTGAGCAGGACGCGGCACGGGCTGCCGCGTACGATTCTGCTGGCGCGGATCGGAAGCGCTAGGCATGCTGAACCTCCTCGTTTTTACGATCGAGCCATGTCTGCAAGAACAGGCTGGCGGCGATCATGTCAATCTTGCCCCTCATCTGCTTTTCGTTGAGCCCCTGCTCTCGCAGAATTCGCTTGGCCTCCTGCGAGGACAGACGCTCGTCCTCAAACTCCAGCGGAAGTTCGAGCTCGTCGGCAATCTTTTGGGCCACGGCGGCGACGCGCTCGGCTTGGGGGCCGGGCTCACCGGCCATGGTCAAGGGACGTCCGCTTACCAGGATATCGGGCTCATAGTCCTCGACCAGGTAACGGAACGTCTTTGCCATGCCAGTGACCTCGGCAGCCGGAAGCACCTTGACAGGCATCGCCATCTTGCCATCACGGCTCGAGACGGCGATGCCAATCCTGGTCTCCCCTATGTCCAGTGCGAGCGCGACCACAGCGACTACTTAGGTTCTTAGGCGCCGAGCGCGGTCTTGGCGGCCGCGAGGGCATCGGCGATACCGGCGGCGTTCTTGCCACCGGCCTGGGCCATGTTGGGACGACCGCCACCGCGACCGTCGACCAGGCCCGCAATCTGCTTGATCACGTTGCCGGCGTGGAAACCGGCCTTCACGGCGTCATCGGAGCCGGCGGCGAGCAGGGCCGGGGTGCCCTTCTCGGTCACGCTGGCAACAACGCAGGCGACGGGGCCGGCGACCTTCTGGTGCACGGTATCCCAAACGTTGCGCAGGTCTGCGGCCTCGAGACCATGAAGCTCAGCGACAACGAGCTTGTAGCCGTTCAGCTCGACAGCGCCGTCGATGGCGCTGGAGATCGCATCGGAGGAGCCACCGGTGAGCGCCTTCTTGAGCTTGTTGGACGTCTCGCGCAGCGCGGCCTGCAGGTTCTCCACGCGGGCGGGAACCTCGTCGACGCGGCACTTAAGCGCAGCGGCAGCGGCATCAACGAGCGCCAGGCGGTCGGCCATGTAATCAAGAGCGCCCGTGGAGGTCACGGCCTCGATACGGCGGACATTCGAGCCCGTGGAGGACTCGGAGATGATCTTGAACAGACCGATCTCGGCGGTGTTGGCGGCATGCGTACCACCGCAGAGCTCGCGGGAGAACGGCTGGTCCTCGGCGCCTACGGAGACGACGCGGACGACGTCGCCGTACTTCTCGCCAAAGAGGGCGACAGCGCCGGCAGCCTTGGCCTCGTCGATGC
>CALJNY010000248.1 GCA_937981515.1 uncultured Collinsella sp.
GCCGTACTTATCGTCAGCATCGCCCTTATCGCCATCGGCTTCCTGTTCTAGCACTCGCTGGCAGCAACCGACAAACGAAATAAGGCCTCGGCTCGCACCAAGCGAGCCGAGGCCTTTACTGTTTTCCCAGATAATACCTGTCAAAATAAACCTGTCCCTTTTTGGCAGGTCGGAAGCTACAGGCGGTAGGGGACGCCGCTGCGAATGATGGACTCGCGTACCAGGACATCCATCGCATCGAGGGTGATCTCGGGCATCTCGCGATACTTCTGCAACACCGAAAGCTCCGTGCAGGCCAGGATGACGCGGTCGCAGCCGCTACGGGCGAACTCCCACATCACGCGGTCAAACTTATCCATATCGGGTTCGCGCCCGGCCTTCACATCGTCGTAAATGAGCGACATCACGTCGGCCTGACGCTTTTCGCTGGGATAGACGACCTCAACGCCCGCGGTCTCACATTCGCACCCATAGACGTCTGCGCCCACGGTACCGTCGGTGCCCATGATGCCGATCTTGTGCACCGGCTCGGCCGGCATGCTCAGGTTGGGGTCGAACTCGCACTCCCCCATCACCGCGCCGGCCAGAGCATAGCGCACCGACTCACGCGGCATGTGAATAATCGGCACCTTCGTAAACGACTGAATCTGGTCGTAGAAGTAGTGTGACGTGTTGCAGGGAATCGCTATGTGCGCGCAGCCCAGCGATTCGAGCGCTTGGGCGCACTCCTTCATGGTCGCCAGCAGCTCGGCATGCTCGCCGGTCTTGATGGCCAGCGTGCGGTCGGGCATGGTCGACTTGGAAAGTACCACCATGTCGATATGCTCCTGATCGCACGTAGCCGCCGTATGACGTACCACCTGGTCGTAGTAATACGACGTGGCCTCGGCGCCCATGCCGCCGATAACTCCCAGCTTTTCCATCGCCGCCTCCTTGGTGACGCCCCGCAATTGCGCGTATCATACCCGCGCCCGCCCGATACATACCGGACGGGCGCCACGCTCGTCTACTTGTAATACGTCTTGAACAGCTTAAAGTGGCGCAGCTTGGTGTGCCACATGCGCAGCCAGCGGTTAAAGACAAAGTCGCCCTTCATAAACGAAGGATCGGCAGCCTTGCCCTCCTTGGCCAGACGATGCGCCTTCGCACGCAGCTCGGGGTCCTTGACATACTTGTCAACGACGCCCATGGGAACAACCATCCACAGAGCCTCATCCTGCGCCGTCACAAATTCCGGCTCAAACGGGCGGTTATAGACGTACTCATCCACCACGTATTTAGCAACGTTAAATCCACTATTGGTGACATAGTAATTACTGCGGCCCTGACGCGTGTTGAAGTCGAAGAACTTAAACGAGCCATCGCGCTCGTCGTACTTGACGTCGAAGTTGGAGAAGCCCGTAAATTTAAGGTCCTCAAGCAGCTTGCGCACGCCACCCATGAGCTCGTCGTTGGGCTCAGTGATGATGCAGGCATGGTTGCCTACACCATGGGGCTGATGCTCCTCGAGTAGCACGTGACCCAAGCACATCATGCGAACCTTGCCGTTGCGGTCGGAATAACTGGTAAGCACGCGCATGTACTCGTCGTTGACGGGCACGCGGTCCTGCAAGATGAGATCATCGGTGTAGCCGCTGGCGTACACATCGCGAAAAACCTGTTCCAGCTCGGCGCGATCGGCAATCTCGTAGGCCTTCTTCTGACCCTCGAACTCGTGATCCCACCACATGATGCCGTCAGAGGGCTTCAGAATCATCGGAAAGGGGAAGTCGATCTGGTCGAGCACCTCGGCGGAAGCCTCACCCTGAGCGTTGAGCATCGCCATGGTAAAGGTAAACGTGTGCGGATAGGGCACACCGTGCTTCTCGCACAGCTCGTAGAAGATCTCCTTCTTCTGGCACTGCTCAAGCATGCTATAGTGCGCAGAGGGCGCGATGTAGTTGTCGCCGCAGCCCATGAGAATAATCTTCTTATCAGGATTGGCCTGTGCGACGCCGTTAACGGTCTCGATCATGACCGGCATGGTATCAATATCCACGTTGGGCGTGTATTCGATAATTTGGCTGCGATACGCGGGGCCGGTCTGGTACTTGCCAAAGACCAGGCTCTTAACCTGATACTCCTCGTAGAAAGCGCGCGCCACCGAATACGCGTTGATGTCGCCGCCGAGCAGCACGGGGATAAACTCGCGCTCTGTAAACTGCAATGCCATGGAAACTTCCTATCTAGAACTGCCCACACGACGGGCGGTCTTTGTGCAACTGATTTATTCTAGCGTGCCGAGCCGCCGGCACCCAAAGCTCCACCGTATCTATGGCAATCGGCGTAATTATCCAGCACGAAGGCGGCGATCACCGGTGTAAGACAACAGGCAATGAACCCACCGTTGTTGTAGGACTCAACATGTTGCCCGCCCCGTCGAAAGGTACACTGTGCCCCAGGCTCATCCGATCAACAACCCCATCATTGACGCCGCAAAGCGCGAACTTGCGGATCGTGCCCAGACGGCAGCTCCCCTACGCACCGCAAACGATG
>CALJNY010000249.1 GCA_937981515.1 uncultured Collinsella sp.
GTCGACCTCGCTCCAGATGTGCGCGGCGTAGGCGCCGTCGACGCCATCGAGTACGCCCGTGCCGATCATAAGTTTGGCGCCCTGGCCGTTTTCCTCACTGGGCTGGAATACGATGCGAATCTCGCCGTGGATGTCATCGGTCATGTGGCGCAGAATCTGCAGCGTGCCGAGCATCATGGCGATATGGCAGTCGTGACCGCAGGCGTGCATGCAGCCCTCGTTGACGCTGGCGAACTCCTCGCCGGTCTGCTCGGTGACAGGCAGGGCGTCGATATCGGCGCGCAGCAGGATACGGCGGCGCGGCGTGCCGTCCTCGCGGTAGGCATCCGGCGCGGTACCGCGAAGCGTCGCCACCAGGCCCGTCTTGAGCGGACGCTCGTAGGGGATATTCATGGCGTCGAGCTGGTTGGCGATGTCGGAAGTCGTGCGCTCCTCGGCAAGGCTCAGCTCCGGGTGCTTATGGAAGTGCCGGCGCTGCTTGATGATGTAGGGTTCAAACTCGGCGGCGATATCCTGGATGGCCGCGGTGACGTCGTCTGCCGCGCGAACCTCGGTTGCCGCCATAATCTGCTGTGCCTTGGTCTTCGTCATGGTCGATTTGCTCCTTGTTGGCTCGATCGCAAAATCGTACAGGCTCTCTCCAGTATGCCACCTGCCGCTAGGGCTGGTAAAGTTGCCGTTTGCCGCTTGGGGTTTTGTAACAAGAGTGGGGGAGTACACTCGGGGGTGTTGAATTTCCTGCCAGAGATGGGGATGCCCATGCAACATATCGATCGGATTATCCGCTCCAAGAACGTTTTTACCGCCCAAGACGGCATCGATGCCGCCCGCGAGCTGGCGATCGCCATCGCGGGTGATCGTATCGTCGCGGTCGGCGCGCCCGATGACGTGGTTGCCGCCGCCCCTGCCGCCACGCCGGTGGTCGACTACGGCGAGCAGTTCATCTGCCCCGGTTTCCATGACGCCCACCTGCACTTCTTCCATACCTCGGTCGGTTCCTCGCCGTACATGCTCATGGATATGGGCACGTCAGAGGCGGCACTGGTGCAGCATGCGCTCGAGTTTTCCCAAGGCTTGTCCGATGACGCCTGGGTCGTGACCCAGGGCTGGCGCGATTACCGCTGGGATCCGCCCGAGCATCCCACCAAGGCGTCGCTCGATGCCGCTTTTCCCGATCGCCCCTGTGTTATGTACTCGGGCGACGGGCATACGCTGTGGCTCAACAGCCGCGCGCTCGAGGCGCTCGGCGTGACGCGCGACAGCGAGCCTCCGGCGGGTGGCAGTTACGACAAAGACTCAAACGGTGAGCTTACGGGTATCGCTCACGAGGCTGCGGCCATGCAGCTGCTGCCGCGCTGTCTTGAGTGGCTGGGCGAGGACCGCATCGCGAGCGCTTACGCCGACCAGATGAAGCGTATGGCCGAACAAGGCATCACCTCGATCTGCGATATGTCACTCATGCCCATGCCGGGCTGCGACTTTATTCGCGACGATGTTTACGACAAGCTGCAAGCCGCCGGCAAGCTGGGCATTCGCGCCCACCTGTTCCCCACGCTGCTGGATGACCAATCACGCTTGGAAGAACTCCAGACCCGCTACGCGAACAACGCGCTGCTCTCGGCGCCAGGCTTTAAACAGTTCTTCGACGGCGTGTCGAGCGAGCATACCGCATACCTCACTGAGCCCTATACCAACCCGCGCTTTCCGGGCGACCAGGGTCGTCTGACGGTTCCCGTCGAGCGCATGCGCAAGCTGGTTCTGGCGGCAGCCGAGCGTGGGCACACCGTGCGCATCCACGTTATCGGCGACGGCGCCATCCATGCTGCGCTCGATATCTTTGAGGAGGCGGCAGAGCTCTACGGTCTGCCCCCGCACGGTCATAACACGCTCGAGCATCTGGAGAATTTGCTGCCCGGTGACATCGATCGTCTGCGCAAGCTCAACGTCATTGCCTCGAGCCAGCCTTGCCACATCACGCTTGACCCGGGCGGTCCTGAGCGCGACCTGGGCCTGGAGCGCAGCCGCATCATGTGGCCGTTTGCGACCTATAAGCAGCGCGGCATCCGCCAAGCCTTCGGCACCGATAGCCCCATCACGGCCGTTACCAGCATGAACGTGCTCTACACGGCTATCACGCGCCAAGACCCCCGCAGCCACTGGCCCGAGGGCGGCTGGCTCCCCAGCGAGCGCATCGACGCGGCTACAGCTCTGCGCAACTACACCCTGGGCAGCGCCTACGCAGCAGGTGACGAGCAAAACCTCGGCAGCCTAGAGCCCGGCAAATACGCCGACCTGGTAGTCCTGGACCAAAACCCGCTCACCATCGACCCCCAAGAGCTGCAGGCCACCAAGGTTCAGGCCACCTACCTGGCAGGCAACTTGATTTAC
>CALJNY010000250.1 GCA_937981515.1 uncultured Collinsella sp.
CAGGAAGCTTGGATACGCCTAGGCGCGGTCCAAGAAATCGTCCGCACCCCCAAGTGTGAGAAAATTCAATCACCGAAGAGGCGATTGCCTCGGAAGTTTCAGACCGGCGAGGCACGCACCTCGCCATTTTGTACCTCATTGGGAATCGAAATAGCTCGCTGGCTGGCGTAAAGCGAACTCACGGTGATATAGTTCCGACTAAAGCAAGGCTGACTTGGGATGGATTAAGCTGGGTTCCCGAATGAGAGTAGGTCTTTTGGACCGAGAATTCCTTTGCTCCTGGGGTCATGCCTCGCTGCTGTCTGTGCATCGATGCAACTAGTTGGACCGATATGATGCACACATAATGAACGAAGCACCTAAAAGTAACGCTACCCCTATATCTTCGAATTTCTGTCCCATCGAGCATTTACCATAAGGTGAGATTATTCGGCAATTGTCGTGAGGATTGGAACTGCTGTGAACACCTTCACCTGGAACGACATGAATTCAACTGCCCGCGAATACATCTTGATGTCCAAAGATGTGCGCGATATGCAATATCGTAAACAATGGCCTGCGCCTGGAGATAAAACGCTAATCGAACTCGTTGCCAGCGAGAATAAAGCCCTTAAGTTCTATCTTGATCTCACTGAGAATAAAAGAAGTTCATCCTTAATCCTTGGACTTTCTGCTGACAGAAAAAGCACCATGCAGACACGCGTGTCAGATCGTCCATTGATTCGTCTCGACTATAGTGATAACCCAGAGGTCCTTCGTCATAGGAATCCGGACGGATCGCTGATCGTTGGTACCCATGTTCATTTTGATTTAGATGGATACGGTGCCAAATGGGCTTGTGGCATTCCGGGTCAGAATATTCTTAAACCCAAGAGCTACGATTTTGCATCGCTCTTTTGGTCATTTCAGGAAACTTGTAATATTACAGACAAGCTTAAAGTAGAGCTATCTTTGGGGGTGTGAGATGAATGTAGAACAGGCTCGGGGCTTTATTAGCGCGTACGCCAAGTTCGTAGAAGCAAATATGGTGCCGGTCCAGCAAGGTAATGGTGTCTGCATCTCCACGCCCATGCTCAATCGAAACAACGATTGCATGCGGGTATACCTTGGCGACGACCCTGCTGGTGGCTATGTCATTTCAGATCTTGGCGAAACCATCAATGATCTTGAATTATCTGGATTCTTCATGAAAGGGCAGCGAATCGACAAGCTGAATTCGATTCTATCCGGCTTTTCCGTAAAGGTAAAAGATGGCGAACTGTGCATGACGGCTTCTGCAACGGATCTTCCCATGAAGATGAATATGCTTCTCCAAGCTATGGCCTCAGTTGATGATATGTTTTTGCTATCTCAAAGCAGCGTGAGAAACCTCTTCACTGAAGACGTCGGCAATTGGCTGCTCGAAAATGAAATCCCTTATGTACTCGGGCCGTCCTTCCAGGGCCGGTCCGGACTTTCGTTTAAATTTGACTATGCAATCGGCAAAAATAAAAGAAGGCCCATGCGCCTAATTAAAACGGTAAATAATCCAGGTAAGCAGGGAATTCAAAACGCGCTATTTGGATGGGAAGACATTAAGTCGGCACGCAACGATTGCGAAGGAGTTGTATTTCTAAACTCCACCAACACTAAAGATGGTGTTGTCCCACCCGAGTCTATCGAAGCTTGCAAAAACTACGGACTTACACCAATTATTTGGGGCGTCGATCAGGACTCCTATGTTCCCATGCTAGCTGCGTAGTCGGACTAGTTAGGAACGTTTTACAGATACGGATTCACTCGCATAACCTTGGTACATCTAAGCTCTCCTTGTGCCGCCTCTCATTAATTTATATGCTTGTCTAAGATTTTGGTCGTAAGGCGCGACCAACGGAATCAAAAGAAAGCCTACCGAGAAGATTTTGTCGCAGGGCACGACCAACGCAATCAAAATAATGCCCACCGAGAATACGCCTTCGGCCGCTTTGGTTGAAGGCGTCTCTAATTTGGAGCGACATCGACAGAACCTGCGCAGATGAGGGCAAAACGAGTTTTTTTCTGCTGGAACCAGCACATCTGGAACCTAAATGTCACAGCCCAAACTCCTAATTTCCGGAAGTGCAGCGAAAAATTGGAACCCGCCGAGCACTACGCGATATTTGGCAACAAAACTTTAGGTCGCGAAAGCGCAAAGCCGGGGTCTGGTTGGTGGATCTCGGTTTTCCCCGCACTTCCATTAACACAAAACGGAAGTATGCGGCAAATTTCGGAACCGCCGACCACACCGCTCTTTTCACGCCATGAAACCGCAGGTAGAGGCATTGGCGAGCTCCAGCATGGTCAGCAAGTCTGAATTTTGCCGCATACTTCCGGACTCTGAGAGTCTTAGAAGCCAGTATTGAATTCAAACTCCGTTCCATACACTCTCATGGTTTTTGAATACAGGTATCGCCCTAGCGATAGTGTGTTATACTATCGCTAGGGCGATACCCGTTAGGAGACTCGCGTGGAACTGTGGCATGGTTCTCAGAAAATTATTGAGACTCCTCAGCTTGGCCTGGGGAAAGTCCATAACGACTATGGACAGGGATTCTATTGCACAGAGAGCCTCGACCTTGCAAGGGAATGGGCATGCTCTAGGGACGCAGACGGCTTTGCAAATCGATATGAACTCGACATGGCCGATCTCAAGGTACTCGACCTGCTATCGCCGCAATATTCAGTTCTGCATTGGATAGCGTTGCTTGTAGAGCATCGTTCATTCCGAAAGGACACCGCCTTCGCTGTGGGGGCATGCGAATACCTTCGCGATCATTTTTTGCCTGATGCTAACGCTTACGATGTGATTAGAGGGTGGCGTGCGGATGACTCGTATTTCAGCTATGCCAGGGCGTTTGTAAACAATACGATCACCATTGATCAGCTCGGTCGAGCGATGAGGCTCGGCAACCTTGGAGAACAGATTGTGCTCAAAAGCGAACGTGCGTTTAAGAACATTCGTTTTGCTGGATTTGAACGTGCACCACAAGCTCTATATGCCCCATTGGCCAAGGACCGAGATGAGTTGGCAAGGGCGCAGTATCGGGAATTGCTTACCGAAAACCCGTTTGAGGGAATTCGTATCGTCGATATCGTTCGAGAGGGGATGACAGAAAATGACCCACGCCTACAGTGAGATGTATCTCGAGGATGCCATGAGAACGCTGGGCGAGGCAGTCGATTTCGCCCTCTGCGACCAAGGGCTGAGTCCTGTCGAACTAACGACAATCCTATTGAATTCTGTCGAGATGAGGCAATTCGAGCGTGGTGTGGCGCGCGTTGTCTGCGGCATGTCGGGTGACGAACTTGCACGTGAAATAATTGCTAGTGCAGGACTGAAACCCGCGGAATGTAGGGAGAGCTATCCGCTTGATCGTTCCTCGCAATACTGGGCGGGCTGGGTTTTGGCTTATTCGCAATGGGCGAGCAGCTTGAACTTTAACGAGCTCTTTGAAGTCGCCCCGCTTGATTGGATTATCGGTTCGTATTCCCCGCTTCACGAGGCGTCGGAAGATACATTCGCAGAGATTGTCATCGATAAATGGAACGAAGCCCAGGCAGACAAAAAGGGCCTCAAAGCGGCACGAAAGGCGGCCGGCCTAACGCAAAAACAGCTGGCCGCCCAATCGGGGGTTAAACTTCGCGCTATACAGCTCTACGAACAGAATCAGCTGGATTTGCGCCGCGCCTCGGTCTCTTCGGCATTGGCGCTCGCAAACACCCTAAGCTGCGCCATCGAAGACCTCGTCTGGCAACCGATCGCCCTGGAGTACGACTCGCGGGCTATTCCGTCCGAAAGGCTATAGAGGAGGCAGACATGTCTTGGAACTACGTTCAACAAGATGACGGAGCTGATTACGTTGCTCAAGAAGATCATTCATCTGCGCTCGAGGTTAATTCAGCATCACCGATTTTGCTTGACGGCGTCACGTCAATCGACGAAGCTATTCGGCAGACCATAGCGGGCATGCCCAACGCGCTCAGGCTCTTGGAGAACTCATGATGGCGGCTATGCAGCGGAGCGCTCATCCGTTCGCGCCGCTCGTGCTCGATGACACCGGTTCGCTCGAAGCTATGGCCGCGGCCGTGATGCGCCTACACAGCACGCTGATGACGGTCGGGCGCTGCTATACAACCGACGCCACAGGCGACCGGGCCGCGCTTGAACTTGGACGCGTCGAGTCCGTGCTTGCGGGTGCATTCTGTACGATATTCGGTCAATCGCCGGCCGATCGCTTCGCAGACATCTTTGACCAGGTCACCTACGTGGCCGAGCACATGGTCAAGGACCACATCTTTGAAGACGGTAACAAACGAACCAGCCTTGTCTTTGCGTTGTCCGTCTTAAGGTTCGCAGGCACTCCGGTCATGCTGTCCGACAGTCCCGAGCCCAAAGACAACCAGTACTACGTCTGGATTCAAGACCTCGTATCCGGAAACCGCTCTCGCGCCGATCTCGCGGAAGAGCTTAGGCGCAATTACGTTGTGTGTCACGACTGCGCTTCGCCCGTATAGAATCAAACCATCCGCATGCTGGTAATTGAATGGATTGGACACCGCATGGAACTCCCAAGCACCCTGTGCAGCAATGTGTACGACTTCGCGTTTTGCCCCGAGCCCTGCTACGACCGCCTGGTCGACCTCGCCGACCCCGAGGACTGGGGTCCCAGCAACCGCATCCTCAAAAACTACCTGTCGTTTTCGTTTAGCCGCGCGGTGTTTTTGACCGAGCGCGACGTAGACCAGACCGCGCCGTCCAACTTGCCGCTGGTGTTCGACGACGACCGCTGCCTATTTAATACCGGCCTGTACACGCGCCGTTACGAGACTATCTACGGCCTGTTTGAGCCCAACACCAAACCCGACGCGCGCCAGCGCTGGTTTTTGAAGGGTTTCTTTAAGGAAAGCGACCCCATGCTGTTCTCGTTTGAGTACCTGCCGTGCCGCGTGCGCTTTGCTGAGGACCCCTCCGAGCTCGTCTTTGACTACCGCCTGCCCATCCGTTCCAACATCGACCACATTCTGGGCGACGAGGAGAACCTGACTCGCATCCCTGCCAGCCTGATGGGGGAGGGCAACTCGCTGCTGCTGCGCCGCGCCTTTGAGGGCGCCGTCGTCGAGGCCGCCCGCCGCGCCGCAGCCAACTACACACTCGCGGTGCCGCAGTTCTACGGCGGGCGGATTCAGCTGCTGCTGCCGCTGTGCCTGACCGGCGACAAGCCCGAGCTGGCGCTGACCATCCAGCGCGAGGACGGCTTCTACGCCGCGCGCACCCGCCTCACGCTCGACATGGCCTACAACAACGCGCGACTTATCTGCCGCCCCGAGACTTCGTGGATAAAGCGTTAAATGGCTGTTTAGCTGCTGGTTTGTCGTGTGCCCTGATTGCGGTGGCACGGTTTGCTCCCACGAATTTAAAATCGGGGGTAAAAAGTTCTTGGTAAACCACACGCGGCTATGATAGTATCTCTTTTGCCGAAAGGCGACGGGC
>CALJNY010000251.1 GCA_937981515.1 uncultured Collinsella sp.
CATAGATCGCCATGGAACGCCTCTCTTTACATTGCGGCCGAAGCCCGGAGCCACAACTAAAACTTCAAGTTGAACTTAAACGTTATCCATTGTACTCCGTTGCAATAAAGCTGGAAAGGGTTGCATACCGTCAACGGTCGCCAGCGCACGCCTGTCAACCCGCACCGCTCACGCCACGCCGTCTGGCCCAGCGTCCCGGCCAGCGCCGCCCGCGCCCCCGCTTCGTGTCGAAAATGCGCGTGCCCGCAATCCGCCCCCATAAACCCACCATCTTTGGGTACAAATAACCGCAGACAACTGACCGTGCCACGCCAACCACCCAGGAGCGGACACCATCCATGAACCAGATACTTCTCTTTATCGGCCTCGTCATCATTTTGTGCCTGACCATCAAACCCGTCGGCAAAAAGCTCCCCTTCCCCACCCTGCTCATCTTTATCGCACTCGGCATGCTGCTTGGCGTCAACGGCCCGGCGCACATCGACTTTAGCGACTATGCGCTCACCGAAACCGTCTGCAGCACGGCGCTGCTGTTCATCATGTTCTACGGCGGCTTTAACACCAACATCGACCGCGCCAAACCTGTCGCCGTGCCCGCGGTGCTGCTGAGCACCCTCGGCGTCGTCATCACCGCAGGCATCACGGGCGCCTTTGCGCACTTCGTGCTGGGCTTCGACTGGATCGGCGGCCTGCTGCTGGCATCGGTCGTGGCGTCTACCGATGCGGCGAGCGTCTTTAGCGTGCTGCGCGAGCATAGTCTGTCGCTGAGAGGTGGCACCGACTCGCTGCTCGAGGTCGAATCGGGCTCCAACGACCCCGTCGCCTACATGCTCACCGCGGTACTCGCCACACTCGCGGCCGGCGGCGACATCGACATCCCTGTGCTGCTGGCCAAGCAGATCATCCTAGGCGTGGGGCTGGGTCTTGCCATCGGCTGGACATCCAGCCGCCTGATTGAGCGCGCACACGCAACGGCCGAGGGTGCGCATACCATCTTCTTGTTCGCCGTGGCCATCGTCGCCTACGCGCTGCCGAGTTATCTGGGCGGCAACGGCTTTTTGGCCGTGTACCTTGCCGGCATTGTACTGGGCGCGAGCGACATCACCGGTAAGGTCGAGCTGGCGCACTTCTTCGACACCCTCACTGAGATGGCCGAGATGACCATCTTCTTTTTGCTCGGCCTGCTCGTGACGCCCGCCCGCCTGCCGCAAATGCTGCTGCCGGGCCTGGCACTCATGGCGTTTATGCTCTTTGTGAGTCGCCCCATCGCCGTCGGCGTGCTCCTGGCGCCCTTTAAGACGAACCCCCGCCAGGTCGCGCTCGTAAGCTGGGCGGGCCTGCGTGGCGCAGCTTCGGTTGTATTTAGCCTCTTTGCCGTGGTTGCCGGTGTCCCCGGCGGTCACGATCTGTTTGATCTGGTGTTTGTGATTGCCGTGTCGAGCATTGTGGTGCAGGGCTCGCTGCTGCCGGCAGTGGCGAAGAAACTCGATATGATCGATGCAGAAGGCGACGTGCGCCGCACCTTTAACGATTACCGCGACGAGGACGGCATGTCGTTCATCAAGCTCAAGGTGGGCGCGGGGCATCCGTTTGCTGGGCGCTCACTCGCGGACATTGGCAGCGTCACGGACATGCTGGTGGTCTTGGTGCTGCGCGATGGCGCGCACCCGGTGCTGCCCAACGGGGATACCGTGATCGAGGAAGGCGACCTTCTGGTTATGGCCGCACCGACGTTTGAAGAGCGTGCCGAGGTTACGCTGCGCGAGGTCACCGTAACGCCCCACGGTCGCCTGGCCGGCCAGCGCCTGCGCGACGTGCCGCAGGGCAAGCACCCGTTTATCGTGGTAATGCTCAAGCGCGACGGCCAAACGATCATCCCCGACGGCAACACCCTCATATACGCCGGCGACGAAGCCGTCATTGCCACGCTGGCGCCGTAGCCATCCCCACCCATAAGTTGCGGTGAAATAGGGACTGAGTAGGCCCCCTAGCAGCCTAAACAGTCCCTATTTCACCGCAAGTTATTAAGGGGATGGGTTGAAAAACATTTGGATTGACACCGAAATGAAAAAAGCCGGGGAAAACGTCCCCGGCACTTGGAAGCCTTCTCTCTTGAGATGACCGACTTCTTTATATCACGAACGTTAGCCAGATGCCATTCATTGAGGGCTTTATCAGGCGCGCCATCCCATCCACATGGCGCCATTTGAAAGCCGTCCGATCTCATGCTATAAAGAAATCGGTACCCTCCAAAAGAGGGGCCTCCAAGAGCCGGGGTCTTACCCCCGGCATTTTTTTGTGCGCAAAGTCACCGCAACCCCTGCCTTGTCCCTAAGAGGGGCGGGGCAGCCGTCCCGAATTGGCCACTCTTGAGCATCAATCGCCCCGGCTGGGGTCTCGTTGCGGACAATTAGCGTCTCTCAAAACTAAGTGAGTAGACTTTTGTCGAATCGCCGACCACGTCACCAAAGCACAAGTCTGTGACCTGCGGGTTTGTTGAAGCAAATTTGTCGGGTGTTCAGGATTTCCAAAAAAGTCTACTCACTTAGCCAGCGTGCAGTCAAAACAGAACCGTCGCGAGGTCATTAGACTCCATTGCGCCGGCTTATCGTGCATTTTCGCGCAGCTGCGGGTGCAGACGCCCCATCCCAAATTAGCTACCTTAGTCATCGTCGACGGCAAAGTCGCGGAGGTCGAGGCCTTCGCGTTCGGCTCGGTCTAGAAGCTCTTGAGGGGACTCATCCTCGATATCCATCATGTCGAGCATGGCAGCAGGAAAACCCACGCCCGCCGCACTCCCCGCGCGGTCGAGCAGGCTCTCGCGCAATTGGTCTACATCAACGTCGATCTTCATGATGAAACTCCTACTGGACAATCGCTACCGCATAAGTCGCACACCCCAAATGATGTGCAATAAATCCCAGATACGGCCATAATAAAACAATGAACATCAGGGAGGTTGCGGACGATGGATAAGCTCGGTGCCATGACGGAACAAGTCAGGAACTTTTGTGATGCACGCGACTGGCGCAAATATCACACGCCAAAGGAACTCGCCATCGGCATGGCAACTGAGTCCTCCGAGCTCCTTCAGCTCTTTCGTTTTATGAGCGATGAGCGCATTGCAGAAATGCTCGAAGACACTGAACAACGCCAAGCCGTCGAAGACGAGGTCACCGACACGCTCATCTTTCTCCTGCGTTTTGCCGATCTAAACGGAATCGATCTCCCAACCGCTCTCTCGTCCAAACTCATGCGCAATAGCGAGCGCTACCCCATCAACGCATCATCCAATGAATACATAAAGGCGGAACACCGTGAGTAGCGAGTTCGCCCTTCGGCAATACACGCTTCCCCTACCCAAGCCCTTCGAGGCAAGCGAATCGCTACAAGACTTTGGCACGCCAGAGCCCGGGGCTCACCATGACGAGAGCTGGCCTGTTCTCTACATCCTGACCAACAGTAAAAAGAAGACGGCATACATTGGCCAAACAACCAACTATCAACGCCGCATGAAGCAACACGCCGCAAACGTTGACAAGGATTTCGATCGAACACTTCTGATCGACAACCCAACCTTCAATCAATCAGCGACATTTGAATTTGAAAACAGACTCATCGAACTGTTCTGCGCTGATGAGAAATTCCAGGTAACCAATGCCAACAACGGCTATGCCCAGTTCGATTATTTTGAGCGGCCTCAGTATCGACAGAAGTTCCGAGACCTCTGGACGAAGCTTCGTGAGGAGAACTACGCGATTCATCCGATTGAAGAGCTCGAGAACTCCGATCTGTTCAAGTTCTCGCCTTTCAAGACGCTTACGCCCGACCAATACGAAACGATCGAGACGATTTATAAACGTCTCGAACAGGAGCATGAAGACGTAAAACATGGCGGCTCAAAAAGAGAACGTATAACCGTCGTGAACGGCGCGCCGGGAACAGGCAAAACAATCCTCGCCATCAGTCTCATGTTCAAAATCAAAAATGAGCCCAACCTTTCCGGTCTGCGAGTCGGTTTTGTCACCCCCATGGATTCCCTGAAGAAGACCCTCAGGAAACTCACGCACTTCCTTCCAGGGTTAAAGCCCGGCAATATCTTGAGCCCCAGTGACGTAACCAAAAACGATCGTTATGACATCCTACTTGTCGACGAAGCACATCGACTGGGTAATTATCTAAGCACGGGTTCCGGCATTAAGGCCTTCTATAACACTTGCGATCGCCTCGGCCTTCCACATACGAGCAACCAAGTTGACTGGATATTCAAATGCTGCGACAAGGCATATCTTTTCTATGACCCCAAGCAGCAAGTCAGGGCATCCGGCCTCAATCGAGACGGTCTTGAGCGGCGACTCAATCAGCTCGAGGAAGCGGGCATTGAAACTGAAGAGTTCAGCCTAAGTACGCAAATGCGCGTGCGCGGTGGTGACGAATATCTCGATTTTGTCTACGACCTACTCGACAACAAGGCGTATATGCATGCCGGCATGAAGTTTGGTGAACTCTTTGCCTCGGAGCCCTACGACTCGCGAGACAAGGACCCCGGAAGCGATGTGCCACGCTATCAATTTGGCATTGTCAACCGATTCGAAGACTTCTGCTCCCTACAACAAGCTAAGGAAGAAGAAGCCAGCCTATCTCGCATGACTGCCGGCTTCGCTTGGAAGTGGGAAACCAAGACCAATAAAGATGCGTTCGATATCGTCATTGAGGGCATTCGCAAACGTTGGAATTCAACTCAAAAGGATTGGGTCAACTCGGCCAACGCCGTCAATGAGGTTGGTTGCATTCACACGGTGCAGGGCTACGACCTCAATTACGGGTTCGTAATTCTGGGTCCCGACATTTACTACGACTACGACAAGGGGGCCGTCTGCATTAACAAGGCAAACTTCAAAGATGCCGTCGCCAAGAAAAAGGCGAGCGACGAAGACCTGCGAAAGATCATCGTCAACGCCTACTACGTCCTGATGACGCGCGGCATGCTAGGAACGTTTCTCTACGTGTGCGACCCTGCGCTCAAGGAGTATTTGTCACGGTATATCCCGGTGATATAGACCAGACGACCGCCCTCCCCCATGTAACCATCCTGTAAATCATAGCGGCACACTCGGGTTTTACCGTGATGCGGTCGCGCCTGGCGCTCCGCTGTGCTAAAGTATCCCGAACGTTCAAACGACTACGAGGGGAACTAGAAGATGGCACGTGTGCACAACTTCTCAGCTGGCCCGGCCGCGCTGCCTACAAGCGTGCTCGCCGAGATCGCCGACGAGATGATGGACTACCGCGGTTGCGGCATGTCCGTGCTCGAGATGAGCCATCGATCTAGCATGTACCAGCAGATCATTGACGACGCCGAGGCAACTCTGCGCCTCCTGCTGAGCATCCCCGACAACTACCGTGTCCTGTTTTTACAGGGCGGCGCCACGCTGCAGTTTGCGGGCACCCCCATGAACCTCATGCGCCGCGGGCGCGCCGGCTACGTCGTGACCGGCAACTTTGCCAACAAGGCGTACAAGGAGGCCGCCAAGTACGGCGAGGCCGTGCTGCTTGCGAGCTCCGAGGACACCAACTTCGACCGCATTCCCGCCATGGCCGACGTCAACGCGCGCATTGCCGCCGGGGCCGCGGGCGACGGGCTCGACTACGTCTACATCTGCCAGAACAACACCATCTTTGGCACCATGTACCACGAGCTGCCCAACTGCAGCGACGTACCGCTGGTCGCCGATGTCTCGAGCTGCTTTTTGTCGCAGCCGCTCGACGTTGAGCGCTACGGGCTCATCTACGCCGGCGCACAGAAAAATGCCGGCGCCGCGGGCGTGACCGTGGTCATTGTGCGCGACGACCTCATCGCCGACGGCCCCGCCTTTGCGCAGACGCCGCAGTATCTGGACCTTAAGACCCAGGCCGCCAAGGGCTCCATGCTCAACACGCCCAACACCTTTGGCATCTACGTGTGCGGCAAGGTGTTCCGTTGGGTTGAACAGACCGGTGGACTTGCCGCCATGGCCGAGCGCAACTGGGCCAAGGCCAACCTGCTCTACGACCTGCTCGAGAACAGCAAACTATTCCACGGCACCGCGCAGACAGACAGTCGCTCCATCGCCAACGTCACCTTCCGTACCGGCGATGCCGACCTCGACGCCGCCTTTGTTGCAAGCGCGGCAGAGCACCAGATCCAAAACGTCAAGGGCCATCGTCTCGTCGGCGGCATGCGCGCCAGCGTGTACAACGCCGTCACCATGGAGGACGTGCAGGCACTGGCCACGTACATGAAGGACTTCGAAGCACAGCATAGTTTGAGCCCGCGATCTAACTAGCCCGCAACACGCGGGCCGACCAGCCACCTCAGACCACCCTGTTTAGATTAAAACCTGCTAAGGAGTTTTTCCATGCGTAAGATTAAGACCATCGACGACATCACTAAAGACGGCAAAGTCGAGTTTGGCGAGGGCTACGAGTTTGTAAGCACCGCCGAGGAGGCCGACGCGATCCTGATGCGCTCGACCGACCTGCACGGATACGAGCTGCCCGAGGGCATCCGCGCCATCGCCCGCTGCGGCGCCGGCGTCAACAACATCCCCGTCGAGGAGTACGCCAAGAAGGGCGTCGTCGTCTTTAACTCCCCCGGCGCCAACAGCAACGCCGTCAAGGAGCTCGTCCTGGGCATGCTGGTGCTCTCGAGCCGCGGCGTAGTGCAGTCGATGAACTGGGTGCGCGACAACGCCGACGACCCCGAGATCCAGGTCGATGCCGAGAAAGCCAAGAAGGCCTTTGTGGGCCGCGAGCTCAAGGGCAAGCGCATCGGCGTCATCGGTCTGGGCAACGTAGGCTCCAAGGTTGCCAACGCCTGCGTCGACCTGGGCATGGACGTCTACGGCTACGATCCGTTCATTTCCGTTGAGCACGCGTGGGTGCTGAGCCGCGAGGTGCAGCGCGTGGGCACGCTCGAGGATCTATGCCGCGGCTGCGACTACCTCACCGTGCACGTGCCCAGCAAGGCCGACACAATCGGCATGATCAGCACCGAGCAGATTAACCTGCTGGCACCCGACGCCGTGCTCATCAACTACGCGCGCGAAACCATCATTGACGAGGACGCCGTCGACGCCGCCCTACGCGAGGGCAGGCTGAGCTGGTTTAGCTGCGACTTTGCCACGCCCAAGACCGTCAAGATGCCCAATACGTTTATCACCACGCACTCGGGCGCCGGCACTGGCGAGGCCGAGGCCAACTGCGCCGATATGGCCATCAGCGAGCTCAAGGATTACCTGGAGAACGGCAACATCGCGCACAGCGTCAACTACCCCGCCTGCAGCATGGGCAAGGCGCGCGCCGCGAGCCGCATCGCCTGCCTGCACGCCAACGTGCCCAACATGATTGGCCAGATCACGGCCATCCTGGCCAAGGACAACGCCAACGTGCAGCGCATGACCAACGAGTCTGCCGGCGAGAACGCCTACACCATGTTCGACACCGACGAGCACCTGAACAGCAGCACCATCGAGGCGCTCAAGCAGATTCCGTCGATGTATCGCGTGCGCGTGATCAAATAGCGCCGGCACCAAGCCTGCCAGGCAGGCCATGAAGCCCATTCGGCCCCCGTTTTCACGAAACGGGGGCCGATTTCGTTGGTACGGCTGGCTTTAAAAATGATACCCAGAACAAGTTTTTTCGGATAATCGACAGTCCCACCCAAATCGCTAGGCGCACCCGCTTTGATAAACAGCTTTATCAGGGACTTTAGTAGGTAAAAATCGATCTCTATATACCACATTCAAGTTGACTGTCGATTTTCCGAA
>CALJNY010000252.1 GCA_937981515.1 uncultured Collinsella sp.
GATGCTGCAGGCGTCGCAACGCAGCTGCGAGGCGGCCGCCGGAATGTGCGCCACGCCCAGGATGTCCTCCATCACGGTGTCGCTAAACTGGCCCTGGAACGCCACGTTGTGGATCGAGAACACGGTCTTGACGCGGTCGTACAGCGGCAGGCCCTGGTAGAACTCGCGCAAGAACACGGGTGCCAGTGCCGTCTGCCAGTCGTTGCAGTGCAGAATGTCGCACTCAAAACCGGCCGGCAGGTGCTGCAGGCTCTCGGTGATGGCCTTGGAGAAGAACGCAAAGCGCTCGCCGTCATCAAAGAAGCCGTACGGATAGTCGCGCGCAAAGTAGCGCTCGTTGTCGATGAACATATACGTGACACCGTCGTGCTCGAGCTTCTCGAGCCCGCAGTACTCGTTGCGCCAGCCCAGGCTCACGTAAAAGTCGGAGAAGTGCTCCATCTGGGACTTGTACTCGTCCTTGATGGTGGCGTACTTGGGCACCATCACAATGACCTCGGCGCCGGCGCGCACAAGCGCCGCAGGCAGCGAGCCCGCCACGTCACCCAGGCCACCGGTCTTTACAAACGGTGCGCACTCGGCCGAGGCAAACACGATCTGCATCTTTTTGCTGGAATCTGCCATATTGTCTCCCTGTTGCAATTCGAGAATAGCCGCCTGGCGCAAACCGGGCGGCTATTCTGCATGTTACGAGCGATGTCGCGGTGCCTACGTTAATGCACGATAGTGGTATCGGGAGTTAACGGGGCCTTGCCCAGCACCAGGATGTTCTCGGGCGTGCCGCGGAGCTCGGTGTTGGTGGGAACCACGTTGTTCTTGTCCAGGATGGCATTCTCAACGCGGGCGCCGCTCTTGATGATGCAGCTCTGGTTGATGATCGAGTTGGTCACCGAAGCGCCCTCCTCGACCACAACGCCGCGCGACAGAATCGAGTTGCGCACGGTGCCCTTGATGATGCAGCCGGCCGAGATGATCGAGTTGCACGCGTGGCTGCCGGTCGCATAGCGCGAAGGCGGCACGTCGTGAGCCTTGGTCAGGATCGGGCGCTCGGTATCGAAGAGCTGGTCGGCCAC
>CALJNY010000253.1 GCA_937981515.1 uncultured Collinsella sp.
GTCGACGTCGAACGGCGAGATTTCACCTCGGTCGAATTTACGGCGAGCGACCTCCGCGATCATGGCTGCGTTATCGGTACAGGCAGACAAGGGCGGCACCGTTACGCGAATCCCCTGACGTCCAAGCTTCTTGATCATCATCTCGCGCAGATGCGGGTTGGCCGAGACGCCGCCGCCGATGCAGTATTCCTTACATCCGGTAGCGTGCAATGCGTTTTTGGCCTTCTTGTACTGCACGTCAAAGACAGCCGCCTCAAACGAAGCCGCCAGATCGGGCAGGTGAATCGTGCGCCCGGCCTTGGTCTCCTGCTCGATGTAGAGCGTCACGGCCGTTTTAAGACCCGAAAGCGAGAAACGATAATCTCCCCTGCTGTTAAGCGCGCGAGGAAAATCGATCGCGCGGGGATTGCCTGTCTCGGCCAGCTTGGAAATGATGGGGCCACCGGGATAGCCCAGGCCCAACGCCTTGGCCACCTTGTCGAAGGCCTCGCCCACGGCGTCGTCGAGCGTCTCACCGAGCACCTCGTAGTCGCCCCATGCCTTTACGTGCACGAGCATGGTGTGCCCGCCCGAGACAAGCGTAAAGATAAACGGAGGCTTGAGGTCGGGCTGCGCCAGCAAGTTGGCAAACAGGTGCCCCTCCAGATGGTTGACGCATACGAGCGGCTTACCGGCAGCGTAGGCAAAGCCTTTGGCAAAGGCAACGCCCACCACGAGGGCGCCCACCAGGCCCGGACCCTGTGTCACGCCCACGGCGGCAAGCTCGCTGGGGGCAATGGCTCCACCCTCAAGACCAAGCGATGCTGCGGCATCCTCGAGCGCCGCATCCACGACACTCACAATCACCTCAACGTGTTTGCGCGAGGCGATCTCGGGCACCACGCCGCCAAAGCGGGCATGAAAATCAATCTGTGTCGACACCTGGTTGGCCAGCATATTGCCATCCGCATCGATAATCGCCACGGCCGTCTCGTCGCAGGAACTCTCGATAGCGAGCACTAGGCGGCGGCGCTCAATTTCGGCACGCTCCCCCTCGGAGCGCCCAGGCGCAGGCAGCGGCCATACGCGCTGCTCTGCCGCCGTCGGCTCGGGCGAAGCATTGTCGACCGGAAGCACCAGGGGCAGCGGCGCCGTCATGACGATGGCATCCTTGCCGACACCGTAGTAGCCGCGGCGACGGCCAGCCTCGGTAAAGCCCAGAGCGTTATAAAGCGCGATCGCCCCCTCGTTACCGTCCTCGACCTCGAGCGAAG
>CALJNY010000254.1 GCA_937981515.1 uncultured Collinsella sp.
CGACGTCGTCAAATCACAATTTGTCTGCCGGAGGTGTGCGGCATGACGAGATATCTTTTGGGCGATCTCGTTCGCAACTGCAAAGAGAAAGTCGATCGCGATAACAACCCCTATGAGTATTTTGTCGCCGGGGATCATATGGAGACGGAACGCCCCAGGCTAACCATGCGAGGGCGCTTCGATGAGGCGGACGTAGGCCCTGCCTTCATTAGGCTTTTCAGGCCCGGCCAGGTTCTTTATGGCTCGAGGCGTACCTATCTCAAAAAAGTTTCCGTAGCGGACTTTGAGGGTGTGACGTCCAACGTGACTTTTGTTCTCGAAACGAAAGACGAGGAGGTGCTGCCTCAGAGGCTTCTTCCCTTCTTGCTGTTGTCCGACCGCTTCACAAGCTATTCCATTGGCAAGTCGAAGGGTTCAACCAACCCGTACGTTCTATTCTCGGATCTCGCAGATTTTGAGGTTGACCTTCCCGGGCCTGTAAGAGTTGCCGAGATTGCAGACGTCATGTGCGCTGCCGAGCAGGTTAAGGAGAATTATCGGAGTGTACTCGCAGTCTGCGACGACGTCGTCAAATCACAATTTGTCGAGATGTTCGGAGATCCTATCGACAATACATTTCATAAGCCCATCGCAAGTTTCTCCGATCTAGGAAAATGGCAAAGTGGCGGAACCCCGGCACGTTCAAACACCTCTTATTTCGAAGGGGGTATTGATTGGTATTCAGCCGGCGAGCTAAATGGATTTCACCTTCGATCGTCTATTGAAAAAATAACGATCGAGGCATTGAATCAATCCGCGGCAAAACTGTACCCGGCAGGCTCTCTTCTCGTTGGAATGTATGATACCGCCGCTCTAAAGATGGGGGTTCTTGATAAGGCCGCCGCATCAAATCAGGCATGCGCCTGCCTGATCCCCAATGATTCGGTTCTCGTTGAATGGCTTTATACGGCAATCTCGATAATGAAGCCCCATCTGCTTAGTCAAAGAAAGGGATGCCGTCAAAAGAACCTTAGCCTAAAAATGATCAAAGGGTTCAATCTTCCCATTGCTGATAAAGCGGAGCAAAGGGACTTTGCTGTATTTTTCCATTCAGTCGACAAATCGAAATTTGCCGTACAAAAGGCCCTCGATGAGCTAAACGCCACGACGAAGAAAATCTTGAACCAGGAGTTAGGACTCGGAGATGTTTAACGAGGACAATACCATCGAGCAAATGAGCGTCGAGGCGCTTGCCAGCCTTGGCTGGAGATACGTGGCTGCCGAAGACCTCCCGCGCCGCCATGCCGACGTCATGGTCGAGCCCATGGTCAAGGACGCCCTCATCAGGCTTAACCCGGAGATCGCAGAAGACCCCGATCGCGCCGACGAGATCATCTACCGACTCAGGGCCCTCATTCAGTCCACAAGTCCGCAGAACCTGGTCTCCACCAACGAGCGGTTCAAAAAGCTCGTCATCGAGGAGAACTCATTCCCCTACGGCAAAGACGGCCGCATGGTCCCCATCCGCTTCTTTGGCACGGCGGCGGACAGCGATCTTGACAAAAACGAGTACATCGTCACCAACCAGTGGGTCTACCCCCAGGAGCAGGGCGGCAAGCGCCTCGACCTCGTCCTTCTTGTCAATGGATTTCCGCTCGTCATCGGCGAGTTCAAGACGCCGGTGCGCGATTCGATAACCTGGCTCGACGGCGCTGGCGACATCGCAAAATATGAGAAGAGCATCCCGCAGATGTTCGTCTGTAGCGCCATCAACTTCGCCAGCGAAGGAAAATGCTATCGCTACGGGTCGGTGAACATGCCTCCCGAGATGTGGGGACCCTGGCATGAGGGCGACAAGAAGAGCGAGGGCACACTTGCCGACGTTAAGAGAAGCATGGCGTCCATGCTAACCCCCACGAACGTCATGGACATCTTCCAGTTCTTCACGCTCTTCGCCACCGACAAGAAGCATCGACGCATCAAGCTGATCTGTCGCTACCAACAGTTCGAGGGCGCGAACCTCATCGTGGACCGCGTCCGCGCAGGATACCCGAAGCGTGGCCTCATTTGGCATTTCCAGGGCTCAGGAAAGTCACTGCTCATGGTATTCGCCGCCCAGAAGCTGCGCATGGTCCCCGAACTCAAGAACCCGACCGTCGTCATCGTGGATGACCGAATCGACCTCGAGACCCAGATCACGGGGACCTTCAACGCATCCGATATCCCCAACCTCGCAAGCGCCGGCAGCAAGGAGGAGCTTGAGTCCTTCTTCAAGCAGGACATGAGAAAGATCCTCATCACCACCATCTTCAAATTCGGCGAGGTTGCGGGGATTCTCAACGAGCGCGAGAACATCATCCTCATGGTCGACGAGGCGCACCGCACCCAAGAGGGCGACCTCGGCGAGAAGATGCGGCTCGCCTTGCCAAACGCCTTCTTCTTCGGCTTGACCGGCACGCCCATCAACCGAACCGACAAGAACACGTTCCACACCTTCGGTGCAAAAGAGGACAAGTCCGGCTACATGAGCCGCTATTCCTTCGCCGACTCCATCCGCGACCACGCCACATTGCCGCTCCATTTTGAAACCGTTCCCGTCGAGCTTCACGTCAACCAAGAGGTCGTGAACGCCGCCTTTGACGAAATGACACGAGACCTCAGCAAAGAGGACAAGGCAGAACTCACCAGGCGCGTCAAGATCGAGTCCGTCATGAAGGCCCCCGACCGCATCCACAAGGTATGCGAGCACATCGCCAGGCACTTCAAGTCAAAGGTTGAGCCCGACGGCTTCAAGGCACAGGTAGTCTGCTACGACCGAGAGTGCTGCCTGCTGTATAAGGAGGAGCTCGACAAGCTCTTGGGCGCTGATGCAATCACCATCGTCATGGACACGAACAACGACAAGGAAGACCGCTACAAGGTATACCGTCGAGATCGCGATGCCGAAGAAAAGCTCCTTGACCGTTTCCGCGACCCGGACGATCCGCTCAAGATTCTCATCGTCACTGCAAAGCTGCTCACGGGGTTCGATGCGCCCATCCTGCAAACTCAGTACCTTGACAAGCCCTTGCGCGACCACACGCTGTTGCAGGCAATCTGTCGAACCAACCGCGTCTACAACGACAAGAAGACATTCGGTCTCATTGTCGACTATATCGGCCTCTTCGACAACGTCGCCAAGTCTCTGCACTTCGACGAGGCCGAGGTGCAGAAGGTTATAACCAACATCGACGAGGTAAAGGCCGAGCTACCCGGGCTTATGCATTGCTGTCTTGAGTACTTCTCAACGGTCAGAGACCGCCGCAGCGCGGATTGGGAGTCCCTTCTCGAAGCTCAACAATGCCTGCCAACGACAAAGGTGAAAGACCAGTTTGGGGCCGACTTTTCGGTCTTGAACAGAGCGTGGGAAGCCCTTTCGCCCGACCCATGTCTCAATCCTTACAAGCCCGATTTCATCTGGCTCTCGCAGGTCTACGATTCCGTGAGACCGGTAGACAATCGCGGGAAGCTCATCTGGGCAGCGCTCGGGCCCAAGACAATCGAGCTCGTGCACGAGAATATCACCGTCGAGAGAGTCCGAGACGATGACGACATCCTTGAACTCGACGAGGACATGATCGAGCACTTCATCAACGACAAGAGCAGTACCGAGAAGATCACGCGTAAGCTGGAGATAGATCTCGTCGCCCGAATCCGCAAGCACGATAAGAATGGCAAATTCCAGAAGCTCGGCGAGCGCCTGGAGGACCTGAGGGAACGTCACGAGCAAGGTCTCATCAACAGCGTCGAGTTCCTCAAGATGCTCATCGACCTCGCCAAAGAAGCACGAGCCGCCGAAAAGGAAGTCGTGCCCGAGGAAGAGGAGGACAAGGGAAAGGCTGCTCTCACTGAGCTCTTTAACGGCATCAAGAACGGCGACACGCCTATCATCGTCGAGAACATCGTCAATGACATTGACGAGATCGTTAAAATAACTCGCTTCGACGGCTGGCAAGCTACCACGGCAGGCGTCAAAGAGGTCAAGAAGCAGCTCCGTGCCATTCTATGGATGCGCTACAAGCTCAAAGACCAGGCTCTTTTTGATAAGGCGTATTCGTATATCGAACTCTACTATTAGGTAACAGAAGACAGACTTCTAGGGACGTTCCGCATTAACCATTTCATAGGATGTGGAGCGTCCCAATTTGAACGAGCAACGTCTTGCGATGGGCAAATGTTGCAGCCCCAATGGCTCGACAACCCTTTCATAGTCTGGTGTTTAAGTCTTCACTAGAAGCCATCCACACTTTGTAGTTAATTGATTCCTTCTTCGCAGGCGAAAACGACAATGATGTCCGCCCCCTACCTCCCCTCCGCTTTCAGCTTCAGCAGCAGGTCGGCCAGCTCGGGGCACTTGCTAGAGAGGCGCGTCTGAGCTCGCTCGCCCATCCCCCACCGCTGGCGGACTTCCTGGGCGTACGGACTCACACGGTAGTTCCCGTCCATCATCTGCTTGAGCAGCTTGGCGGTCACGCGCGCATCGGCAAGGGCGCTGTGGGCGTGGCCCGTCGACTCGTCAAACTCGATGCCAAACCACGTCGCCGCGTCACTCAAAGAAACGCGCCCGTGGCTGCCAACGTCCATGATCGAGGTGTAAAACGCCTGCAGATCGGCCCAGTCCGTAGGAAATGCGGCAAGATCGATGTGCTTTGCCTGACACTCGGTCAAAAGCTGCCGACGATCCACCCCGCTCCAGCAAACTATCTGAGCGGAGTAGCGACCGATCCAATCGCCGAGCCTTTTGATCACCACATAGAGTGGGTCGGCCATCGCGGTGTCCACGGCCGATATCCCCGTAAGCTCGCGGACGGGGAACGCAACGCCTTCGGTAAATTCCGTCTGCACAAACTGCGAGAACTCGCCCATAACGTTGCCGTGATAGTCGAGCTTGACGGCGCCGACCTCGATAATCTCGTTGCGCAGTCCACGGCGCTGGCGCTGCTTTGGCACCGGCGCAAACTCAAAGTCCAGCACAATCTGGCGCGCAAAGTTCGTCGTATCGATAGCCGAGATACACGGCGTCTTTTCAGCTGACACGGTTAGGGCCTTTCTCCGTTGCCTGCCGCTTGCTACATAGGCGGCTACATTGCCGTAAGGATAGGCGCCCGTGCGGACATGAAAGCGGTGCGCAATGCCATGCACCAGGCACACACCACACAGACGGCCCCAAGGGATCCCGCCCGCTCTATTCAAATGCATGAAAAAGTTTAGGCCCGGTGACTTGAATCAGCGGTCATCCCGGGCCCATCAATATGCAGTGTACCTACAGAGGGCTGGTTAATCAAACGGGCTTTCGGTGACGAAGACCTGCGCGTCTATCCCCAATCGCCCAGCGTCGTCTTCTGCCGCCCTTACGAAAGGCTGCTATTCGAGGGAATCACGTTGCTGTTATTATCGAACATATATTCGTATTTATGACCGCGCTTTGATAGAATGGCAGTTGTTGACGGCAGTTCCATGTGCCGGGCAGCGCCCTCCATGCGACGGGAGGTGATGCCCATGACCGATCTGATTGATTTCGTGAAGCTCCTGACCGCTTTGGTCTCGCTCCTCACGGCGCTTATCGGACTTTCCGAGGCACTTAAGCAGCGTACGAAGCAAAAGAAGAGGGGTCGACGCCGTTAAGGCATTGACCCCTTGAACTAAGTAACGGCGCTGCCCAGCTATCACCCTTGGGCTGCCGTCGACTTTATTCTACCCACGGTTGCCAGGTTTAACAAATGAATTTTCAGTGATGGAGCCTCGGAGCCCGCTCGCTCAACCACCTGGCCATCGGATTAGCCGGATTCTGGGACACGCCTTCCGTCCCAGGCCTCTACCGGAAAATGCGTCCCACCCTGAGGCTCAATTCCGGAACACGGTTTCCGTTTGAAGCCCCGATGGGAAAGCGTGTCCCGTTCCGAGAGCTCATTCCTGGATGCAGTTTCCGCTAGAGATGCCACCGGGAAAGCGTATCCCGTTTTGGAGCCAAATTCCGGGTCGTAGTTTCCGCCTGAGGGCCGATCCGGAAACGGCATCCCATTCTGAAGCCGAAATCTGGGACACGCTTTCCGCCAAGGGTTGCAAAAGGAAAGCACATCCCATTCCCAGCATCAAATCAGGACGCGCTTCATTATCCCCGCCCTCACATCTCGGCAAACGAGATCAGCTTGACGTCTCCCCTACTCTCCGCGGCATCCCGACATCCCTGCGTAAAGCCGCTTTTTGAGAAAAGCGCATAGCTTTTTCGTTGCCGTCTAAAGAGCTCGCTTCGATGCACGAGCTTTTGCAGCACGTCTTCGCCCGCCGGTTCATTGCGCCATTTACACTCCGCAAACAGCGCAGTGTCCTCGCCATCGTCAACAATCAAGTCGATTTCTTCCTGCGTATGCGTGCGATTGTCCGTCCCCCACCAGCGCCCGACGCTCGCCGGAACCACATCGAGTTGGCCCGCCCGCGCGAGTTCGTACACGTATTGCCTGCATATAAGCTCAAAGACCGTACCCATGTAATCCGATACGTGCGGCTCAATGCGCTCATACGCCATCTCGGCCATATCGTTTTGAATCAGCCCGATGTTCTGCGGAACAAACTTGTACCAGAACCTAAACATCTGATCGCTCAGCAGATACACGGCTCGCTTATTGCTCGTCTCGTTTAGGGGCAGCTCGCGCTCGACAATCCCAAGCGACGCCAGCTTATCCACATAGCTCTTTACGTTGCTCGCGGGGATTCCCGTAGAGCTCGCAATCTCCGAGATCCTCGAGCGTCCCTGGGCAATTGCTTGCACAATCGCATCATATTGCTCGGGATTGCGGCACTCTTGCAACAGCAGGTTACTCGGCTCCTCAAAGAGATAGCCCGTAGGAGTAAGAAAAAGACGTTTGATGTTGTCCTTGAGCGATACGGCAGGATCGACTCTCTCGATATATGCAGGAATGCCGCCCGTCATGCCATAGCAAACCGCAGCGTCTTCGCGACTCATGCTCTGCCACAGGCCGAGGGTCGTCGTAAAATCGAGCGGCATGATCTTAAACTGGGCCGTACGCCTACCGTATAGCGGGCTCTCGTAGCCCAGCACCTGTTCCTCCATAAACGAAAGAGACGAGCCGCATAGGATCAGCATGAGTCTGGTCTCTTTGTATAAGTGGTCGATCTTGTCTTGCAGCAACGAGCTGATTTCGGGATTCGATTGGGCGAGATAGGGATACTCGTCAATCACGACAACCAAACGTTCCGTGCGAGCCATGGTGGCCAATGCATCGAACGCTTCGTCAAAACTACGAAACGACACGCCTGCAGCACCAACCGAGCCTGCAAGTATCGCCTGGCTAAAGCCGTGCAGGTTTGCCTCCGCATTGGTACGACGAGCTTGAAAGTAAATAGCCTTCTTGCCTTGGATGAACTCTGTGATAAGGCGCGTTTTACCCACGCGACGGCGGCCGTAAATCACAGGCATCTCAAAGGAGTCCGTGCCATACAGTCGATTGAGCTCGGACATTTCCGCTGTTCTTCCGATAAACATAGGGCCATCCTTCCCTTACGTTATAGCTAGCTATATTATACCTTCCTATAATATAGCTAGCTATAACGTAATTCGACAAGCGGCGCACGAAAAGGGGCGATACACCGCCGCACGTGGACCGTTCCGGAAAATGTATCCCGTTCTGGAGCCAAAAACTGGGCCGTAGTTTCCGCTTGAAGGGCGATCCGGAAAGCACGTCCCATTCCGAGTGGTAATTCCGGGTCACAGTTTCCGCAGATACAAGGCGACAGTCCGCCGCCCTTATCACATGCCTTCAAATATGCGGTCCAGAAACACAAAACAGCAGATAGATTGATCTTTTT
>CALJNY010000255.1 GCA_937981515.1 uncultured Collinsella sp.
AGTTCCGCCGAGTGCGAAGACGACGAATAGAGGAGGTCGACGATGAGAGAGTTCCTTAAAGACGTGTGGATGCACGGCGGTGAGGAAAGCCGTGCCATCACCCCCGAGAACATCACGGGCGAGAAGGGCCACGCCGCCATGTCGGCCAGCCACCTCGGCGTCGGCCGCAAGGGCTCGTGCTGCGTGCCCCTTGAGTCCGGCGAGACCATCACGCTCGCGGACATCGAGGGCCCCGGCATCATCCGCCACATCTGGATGACCGTCCCCGACAAGACCGCCGCCGGCAGCTTCGTCATGCGCGACCTCGTGCTGCGCTTCTACTGGGACGACGAGTAGACCCCCTCGGTCGAGTGCCCTGTCGGCGACTTCTTCTGCAACGGCTTCGGTGAGCGCGCCATCGTCAACTCGATGCCCATCTGCGTGAACCCGACGGGCGGCATGAACTGCTACTTCGAGATGCCTTTCAGGAAGCACGCCAAAGTCACGCTTACGAGCGAGCACCCCGGGTTCATTAAGTACATCTTCTACACGTTCAACTACGCGCTCACCGACGTGCCGGACGACGCCATGTACTTCCACGCCCGTTTTAACCGCGAGCGCAGCACCCGCAGGGGCGTCGACTACACCGTGCTCGACGGCGTGCGCGGTAAGGGCTACTACGTCGGCACCTACATGGCCCTGTGCGCCCTGGAGCGCTATTGGTGGGGCGAGGGCGAGATGAAGTTCTTCCTCGACGGCGACGAGGAGTTCCCCACGGTCACCTCGACGGGAGCCGAGGACTACTTTGGCGGTGCCTGGGCCTTCCTCGACAGGCCGCCCCACGCGCTGCCCGAGGCGCAGTGCTTCAACACGCTGTTCGCCGGCTACCCGTACCGCTCGACGCGCGACGCCACGCGCGACCGCTTCAGCGCGGGCAAGCCGAACCCGAACCCGATGCTCGCGACCAACGACGACGCGCTGCCCAGGCACGGCCTCTACAGGTGGCGCCTTCCCGACCCGATCTCGTTCAAGGAGGACCTGCGCGTGACGTTCCAGGACCTCGGCAACGACGACATCAAGCTCTACGAGCGCGAGGACGACATCTCCACCGTCGCCTACTGGTACCAAAGCGAGCCGCACGCCGTGCTCGCCCCGTTTGCCGCAAGGCAGGACCGCGTGCCCAGGTAGGGTCGCCTCGAAACAAGCCAACGTTATGGGCGTCCGCGGTTGACCATGACTGCGGGCGTCCCTTTGTAAGGAGGATCACATGAGCGAAAAGCAAATGAGGCTCGGCGCCCTCGAGGCCGGCGGGACCAAGATGGTCTGTGCCGTGGTGTCCGGCGACGTCGAGGTCCTCGACCGTATGGAGACCCCGACGCTTGCGCCCGCCGAGACCGTCCCGCAGATGATCGAGTGGTTCGCCGCCCGCGATGTGGACGCGTTGGGCATCGGCGCCTTCGGCCCGACCTGCGTCGACCCCGCCGACGAGCGCTACGGCTCCATCCTCCAAACGCCCAAGCTCGCGTGGCGAGACTATGGTCTTCGCGCCGCGTTTGCCGACGCCCTCGGGATTCCGGTGGCCTACGATACGGACGTGAACGTTGCCTGCCTCGGCGAAGCGGTCTTCGGCTGCTGCAAGGGGCTCAAGGACGCCGTCTACGTGACCATCGGCACCGGCGTGGGCGTGGGCGTCATGTGCGCGGGCAGGCTCCTTCACGGCATGCTGCACCCCGAGGCCGGCCACATGCTGGTAAGGACCCGTCCCACCGAGGAAGGACGCTGCGTCTGCCCGAGCCACGCGAGCTGCCTCGAGGGCCTCGCCTCCGGCCCCGCCATCGCCGCGCGCTGGGGAAAGCCCGCGGCCGAGCTCGCGGACAACGATGAGGTGTGGATGCTCGAGGGGGATTATCTGGGGCAGATGTGTGCGAACCTCGTGCTCATGTACTCGCCTCACCGCATCGTCCTCGGCGGCGGCGTGATGCACCAGGAGCAGCTCTACGGCATCGTCCGTAAGAAGACCCTCGAATATCTGGGTGGCTACATCCAGACCGCCGAGC
>CALJNY010000256.1 GCA_937981515.1 uncultured Collinsella sp.
GCCGCCGCTTTTTGCAATCGATTGGTGCAAAGGGGTTGACTAGAGCTTGCAGGCAACCTTATAGCCATCGCCGATGGCGTCGCGGATGTTGCCGCACTTGTTGGCGTCGCCCAGCACGTGGGTGGCAACACCGGCTGCAGCCAGGTCGTCGGCCAGCTTAGTATTGGGACGATAGCCCATGGCAAGCACCAGCGTATCGGCATCGGCGATGGTGTGGACCTCGCCGTCCTTCTCGTAGCTGATGGCATCCTCGGTAATCTCGGTCACCTTGGCCTCGGTCAGCACGTGGACGCCCTTGGAGAGCATGCGCGTGATGAGCACCGCGCGACCGGCACCGCCCTCGTTGGCGGCGAGCGTCTTGGTCATCTCGATGACGGTGACATCGCGATTGGCCGGCGACAGGTCGTTGACCAGAGGAGCCAGATAATCGGCCGTCTCGCAACCGACGGTGCCGCCGCCCACGATGACGATCTTCTTGCCCGGGAAAGCCTTGCCGCCCAGCAGGTCGTCAGCCGTCATAACCTGCTTAAAGCCCTGCATGAAGGCCGGAGCGATGGGCTCGGCGCCATAAGCCAGGACAACCTCGTAGCCGGCGTAGTCGCGTTGAATGTCCTCGGCAGTAAGCTCGGTGCCAAAGACGCACTTCACGCCCGCCTCGGCCAGGCGACGATACTGATACTTGATCACGCGGGTGAGTTCCTGCTTTGCCGGCGGAACGGCCGCGATGCGCATCTCGCCGCCCGGTTCGTCCTGCTTATCCACGAGCACCACGTTGTGGCCGCGCTTGGCGGCAATGTAGGCTGTCTCCATGCCCGCAGGACCAGCGCCCACAACCAGTACGTTCTTGGCCTCGGCGGCAGGCTCGTAGCCAGCCTCGTCGCGCTCAACATCGGGGTTAACGGTGCAGGAGATGCGCTTGCCAAACATAATGCCGTTCAGGCAGCGCAGGCAGCCAATGCAGGGGCGGATGTCGTCGGCGTTGCCGGCAGCGGCCTTGTTGCAGAACTCGGCATCGCACAGATTGGCGCGGCCCATCATGCAGATGTCGGCGGCACCGTCCTCGATCAGCTCCTCGGCAATCCAGGCTTCATTGATGCGGCCGACCGTGGCGACAGGAATGTTGACGTGTTTTTTAATCTCACGCGAGCAGGCAGCGTGCGAGGCCTGCTGGGTACCGGCAGCGGGAATCGCGGAGCCACGCTTGATGGTGGTGCCGCCCGACACGTGAATCATGTCGACGCCGGCCTTCTCCAGGCGACGCGAGACGTAGATCATGTCGTTGAGGGTCAGGCCGCCATCGGTGTACTCGTCGCCCGAGATACGAACGTCGATGATAAAGTCCTTGCCGCAGCGCTCGCGGATCTCGGCGATAACCTCGAGCAAGAAGCGCATGCGAGCGTCGAGCGAGCCGCCGTACTCATCGGTGCGCTTGTTGTAGAGCGGAGTCAAAAAGCCGCCGAGCATGCCGTGGGCGTGCGCCGCATGGACCTCGACGCCATCGACACCGGCCTTTTGCATACGCACGGCGGCGTCGCCAAACTGGTGCGTGAGTTCGTGGATCTCATCGACCGTGATGGGGCGCGGTGCCTCGCGGGCATAGGACGGGCCCACAAAGGACGGAGCGATCAGGCGCGGCGTGCCCGGAACGTTAAAGGCCATGTAGGCAGGATGGAAGAGCTGCGGCATAATCTTGCAGCCGTACTCATGCACGGCGGCGGCGAGCTTTTCCCAGCCAGGGATAAACGTGTCGTCGTAGCAGCACATGTCACCCGGCAGATAGGTATAGGTAGGCTCGACCGTCACGACCTCGGTAATGATGAGGCCAACGCCGCCCTTGGCACGGGCGCGGTAATGATCGACCAAGTCGTCGGTCACGTAGCCATGATCGGCCAGGTTCGTGGACACCGGCGGCATAAAGACGCGGTTCTTGACCTCGGTCGTACCGCCCTTGATCGGGCTAAAGAGCATCGGATAGGCGGAGG
>CALJNY010000257.1 GCA_937981515.1 uncultured Collinsella sp.
CAAACGACGACGAGCGCGTGTGGATTAACGCTGCCCCCAATTTGCAAGAACGCAATCTTCGCCTGAGTCAGACGTGGACGCGTATCGAGGCCCTCCTCAAGGCTGAAGGCGTCGGGTTTTCGATTGACCCTCGCAAAGATGGCATGCCCGGTGGATGGAATACATCGTCGGTGACATACGGTCGCTGCGTCATCTCTTGTGCGGCGCGCTCTATGCCTCGTATCGTCCTCAGGGAGCATACCTTTCGGGTAGCATAGGAGCCAATCGCTAATAGGGGAGGCCGCTATGCCGCTGAACGCTCAAAACGATATCGCTTCACGGATCGAGGATGCCGTCTTTGAACTTATGGGGACGACGCCGGTGCAGGCGATCAAGGTGACCGATGTGCTGAGGCTCGCGCACACCTCGAAATCGACGTTTTACCGCTGCTATCGTTCTGTTGACGACGTTGTTAAGCGATTTGAGGACGATCTGCTCCACAACATGCAAGAGATTAACGACGTTGCCCTTGAGGCGCGCTTTGGTGACGCTCAGCTCGATCCGACGCCGACGATGATTAAGCATATGGAGATCCTGCAGCGCAATCGTTCGAAGGTGCTCGCGCTCAACAGTGAAAACGGGGACCCCGTGTTCACGCATAAGGCTACGGTTTTTATGCATGAGTATTTTCGCGACCGTCTGCGCTCAACGTTTTCTGACGAGACCGATCTTGACCTGTATCTGGCTTTCGCTCTCGCGGGTCACCATAACCTTATCCAGTACTGGCTCGAGGTCCGTCCCGATTTGGAGGCGCGCACCGTTGCCGCCGCGCTCAATCGCATGTTCTATGCGCCGTTGTTTGTCGACGACGCCTCGCGCCATTGGCACCCACGTATCCCCGATTTTGAAAAGCCGCTCGGGTGAACGGCTGATTTTTAGGGATGAACGGTTGCATAGGTTGCGGATTCAGAGTAATCCGGCCCTATGAATCGATTTAAGTATGGCCATTTATCTGCTATTTGGAACGCCTAGCCCCGATGTGTCCCATATGATGGGACACATCGGGGCTTTTTGTCTCACGCGTTTCGTTTAACCCCTCGTAAACTAAAGCTACGTTCAAAAGAACCACTGCAGTAGTTCAACGTGTGACGGCACAGAAAAGCCGCGAGCGCTCTCTCACCTTCGCTCGCGGCTGGACTGCGCCATCATTCCGTACACCTTCACATGATTAGGATGTGATATTCAGTGGTTACGCTCGGAAAGAACATGCGCAGCGTCTCGATTGTAGGCGTAGGCTGCACCCCGTTCAAGGATTTTGAGGAGCATCCCGAGACCCAGGGTATTGGCGAGGGCGAGGCGTTTGGCTATGCGGCTCTCGAGGCAATTGCCGATGCCGGTCTTGAGCCCCGCGATATCGACTTTTTCTATCACGGCAGCGCCAATCCGTATCTCGTTGGCGATTGCATTACCCCCAACATGCAGGTTGCCGATTGGTTTGGCGTTCGTGCCAAGGGCTCTGTCCATCATTCCGAGGCTTGCTGCACGGGCTACGTCGCCCTTGAGCAGGCCGTGATGGCAGTCGCCTCCGGTGCCTACGATGTTGTCCTTACGGGTGCCTGCGATTTGGCTTCGACTCTTCCCGTTGAGCACATGCCCTCCCATATTCGTCAGGACTTTACGCTCGACGTCATGATCCCCTCGCTCGATAAGATTTATGACCGCGCTTATGGTCGTCCGCTCGACGGCGCCTTTGGCGTGTCGTTCGACAACTGGATCAACGAGTATTCGATGCAGTACGACCTTACCGCCGATCAGATCGATGATGCCCTGAACGGCCTTACCAAGAGCCTTCGCCGCGGTGCCGTCCTGAATCCCCTTGCCTGGTACGAGACCACGGTCGAGGAGGACGCGAAGGCAGCTGGGTTCGATACCGCCGACGAGTATCTCAAGAGCATGTACAACCCGCGCGTTACGCAGTACCTGCGCGTTACCGGCTTTGAGAAGAAGTGCGACGGCGCCGCCGCTGTTGTCGTAATGCCCACGGAGAAGGCAAAGGCCATGGGCGTGCCGTATGCGCCTATTGAGGTTCTGGGTACGGGCGCCTCTGCTGTCGAGGCCGGTCTGCTCCACAACGAGCACTGGGCTACCGAGCTTGCCGCCAAGCAGGTCTATGACCTTACCGGCGTGAGCCCCGATGAGATTGACCTGTTCATGTGCAACGACTTCTTCCTGGCTTCCGAGATCGTCTCGGCCGAGGAGTGCGGCTATATTCCGCGCGGCGAGGCCTGGAAGTACGCGATCGATGGTCGCACCGCTTTTGACGGCGATAAGCCCATCAATCCGCACGGTGGCCGTTGCAACTTCGGTCACGCCCATGGCGCATCCGGCATCGCCGATATCGTCGAGGCCGTTAAGCAGATGCGTGGCGTCGCCGGTGCCACCCAGATGAAGAAGGTTCCCGAAACGGCTTTCCTGCGCGGTTTTGGCGGTTCTCAGAACGTGCGCTGCCAGATCCTTCGTACCGTCGCCTAAGCGACCGCGGTTTTTCGATTTCCCATAAGGAGTATTCTCATGCAACTCAAAGATATGGAGCCCGTGGTCAAGAAGTTCTACACGGGTCTTGAAGAGGGCATCTATTGGGCGCGCCAGTGCCCCGAGTGCGGAGCCGTCGAGTTTCCGCCCCACCTTGCCTGCAATGCCTGCGGCTATCACAAGACCGATTGGGTCCAGGTTTCCGGTCACGGGCATCTGATCGATTTTACCCTGCCTGGTCCGCAGAACGACAAGCCCTATCTCAAGGAGTATGGCAAGTACGCCTACGGCGCCGTCGATATCGACGAGGGTTCTCAGTACACCTACGTCATCTACGGCATTACCAAGAAGAAGGCCCCCGAGATTCGCGCCAAGCTCATGGCGGGCGAGACCGTTGGCGTCCATGCCAAGGTTATCGACCGTCCAGGCTATAAAGAGCTTACGTTCGAGCTTGACGATTAGGTTTTCACCCCTGCAACAATTCGATTCCTCTCTTAGGCCACGGCGGGACCCATGTCTCCAGCCCGCCGTGGTCGCCCCTCTTTTTCGATTGAAAGGCACCATCATGAACGAAGAACTCACTTAACAGATCTGCGATTTTGCCAAGTCCGCCTACAACTATGACGGCGATGTGACCCCCGAGACGACGTTTGAGACCCTGGGCAAGGGCTCGATGAAGATGATCGCTCTGACCTCCATGATCGAGAACGAGCTCGATGCCGAGGTCCCCGTTCGCGAGGTCATGGTCATGAAGACCATCGGCGAGCTTATCGAGCGCACTGCCGAAGAGATGGAGTAACTGCCATGGACCTGATGCAGACCCTGCGCGAGCAGGCTGCCGCCAAGCCTATGCGCGTTGCTTTTCCCGAGGGCGAAAACGAGACCATGATGCAGGCGGTCGCAAAGATCGCCGCCGAGCATCTTGCCGAATGTGTGCTGGTCGGCGATGGCGGCAAGCTCAAGGAGCTTGCCGATGAGCGCGGCATCTCCCTTGACGGCATCGAGATTGTCGATGTGACCGACGAGGAGGCGAACGCCGCTTGCTGCGAGCGCTACCTTTCTCATCCGGATTGCAAGTTTAAGCCCAAGGGCGCTGCGCGCCGTATGACGCGTCCGCTTGAGCGCGCCCTGATTTTGCAGGTGCTCGGCGATGTCGACGTTATGTTCGCCGGTATCGATAACGCTACGGGCGATATTATCCTGGCTGGTCAGGCCATCGTCGGCCTTGCCGACGGGGTGGACACCGTGAGCTCGTGCGGTATCGCCGACATCCCCAACTGGAATGGCGGCGAAGGTGGCCTTTTGGCTTTTGGCGATTCTGCCGTGTGCGTTGACCCCACGAGCGAGGAGCTTGCCTCGATCGCGATTTCGTCGAGCGAAACGGTACGCTCGCTGACCGGATGGGATATCCGTTGCGCGCTGCTTTCGCATTCGACTGACGGTTCGATGGATAACGAACTCGTCGACAAGGTACGTCGTGCTCGCGAGATTGCCAACGATCGCCGTCCCGACCTTGCCATCGACGGCGAGTTCCAGTTTGATTCGGCGATTAACCCCAAGGTTGCGGCCAAGAAGGTTCATCGCGAATCCGCTGTTGCAGGGCAGGCCAACGTGGTCATCTGGCCCGATATCAACGTGGGCAATATCGGCGTCAAGATCATCCAGAATCTGACCGGCGCCAATGCTTACGGCCCCATGCTTCAGGGCTTCAAGAAGATCGTGTGCGATTGCTCGCGCTCTGCGCCCGTCGATGAGATCGTCGGCAACGTGGTGATGAGCTGCGTGCGCGCCCAGGCGCTTAAGGAGGCTTAAGGCATGTCCGATAAAAAGACTCCCTGGCGCGTCCTGGTAATCAACCCTGGTTCCACTTCCACGAAGGTGGGCGTTTTTGAGGGCGATGAGTGCAAGCTCAGTAAGAACGTTGCGCACGATGCGAAGGACCTTGCCCAGTTCGACGGGGTTTCGGCTCAGATGCCGTATCGCTGCGATCTGATTCTTGGAGCGCTGGGGGAGGCGGGCCTAAAGCTCGAGGACTTTGATGCATTTGTCGGTCGCGGTGGTGGCTTGCTTTCGCTGCCCGGTGGTACGTATGCCATCAACGAGGTTATGCTCGAGCATGCCCGCATCGGTGCGAATGGCGTTCGGCACCCGGCGCAGCTGGGGCCCCAGATTGCCCACGAATTTGCCGTGAAATGTGGCAAGCCCGCCTTTGTGGTGAATCCTCCCGATACCGACGAGCTGTGCGACCTCGCACGCATGACGGGCATTAAGGGCGTGTATCGAAACGTGCACCTGCACGCCCTTAATCTCAAAGAGACCGCCATCCGCCATGCGGCAAAGCTCGGTCGCGCATACGACGAGTGCAACTTTATTGTCTGTCATATCGGCGGTGGCATTTCGATTTCTGCCCACCTTAAGGGCAAGATGGTCGACGGCAACGACATCGTTGGCGGCGAAGGCCCCATGGCGCCGACGCGCTGCGGATCGGTTCCCGCGATCGAGGTCGCAAAGTACACCGCGGAGCACGGTCTTGATGTCGCCCGCGCCCATTGCATGAAGACTGGCGGCTTCGTTGACCTTTTGGGTACCTCCGATGCCATCGAGGTGTGCGAACGTGCTGCAGCGGGAGATAAGGCCGCAGCTCGCGCCTGGGATGCAATGGTCTACCAAATCTGCAAGTGGATTGGCGAGATGGCATGTGTGCTGAAGGGCGATGTCGACGGTATCTTGCTCGGAGGCGGCATGGTCCACAGCAAGGAGCTCGTTGCCTCGATTGAGGAATGCTGCTCTTGGATCGCCCCCGTGTCGGCTTATCCCGGCGAGTTTGAGCTCGAGGCGATGGCGTCTGGCGCCTGCCGCGTGCTCGATGGTGTCGAGGAAGCGCTCGTGTACAGCGGAGAGCCCGTGTTCACTGGTTTTAACGACTGATAGTGCTGTGTTTGGGGCGGCCGATGGTGACGTCCGGCCGCTCCGACCCTTTTTCTAAGTGTAAGGATGGATCATGGATAAAACCAAGATCAAGTACCTGGTGGGCATTTATGCTGCCGCCATGTGCATTATGGGCATGTTGGTGCCCGTCCCCATCGTGGCCTCTGTTGCGGCGGCGTTTCCCAATGAGAACATCGCTGCCGTCCAGATGATCATCGGCATCATTCCGCTCATGATGGCTGTGTCCGCCATGCTCGTGTCTTCCCAGCTCGCCTCGCGTGTATCCAAGAAGAAGACGACGCTTGTCGGCCACGTTATCGTGATGCTCGCCGGCGCCTCGGTGCTGGTGTTCCACGATTCGCTTGCCCAGGTTCTTGCGGCCTCTGCCGTGATGGGTCTTGGCCTTGGCGCCGTGCAGAACTCGACCGACGCTCTGATCGCCGACTATTTCGGTGGCAAGCAGCGTTCGTTTGTCATGGGCATCTACTCAACCTTTGTTGCACTGGGTGGCATTATCTGGACGATGGTTTCCGGCATCTTGGGTTCTGCCGAGTGGTTCCACAGCTATGCGGCGTACTTCATCATGATCGTGTTTATCGTCATTGAGGCCGTCTGCCTGCCCGAGGGTCATCTTGAGCCCAGGCGTAAGGTCAACGTGTTTGCCAACATGCCCAAAGAGGTCGCAATTATCACGGTCATGAGCTTTGTGTTCGTACTCACGTTCCAGCTCTTTAGCTCCAATGTCTCGCTGCTTGTCGTGGGTCGCGGCTTTGGCGGCACTGTTGAGGCTGGCCTCGCTTCGACCGTCATGACGGTCGCCGGCATTGCGGCTGGCCTTTTAGTGGGCCCGCTGTTTGCCAAGTTCAAGAACCTGTCGATGCCGATCGCGTGGGGCGTGACGCTCGTTGGCCTGGGCCTGACGCTGGTTGCGCCCGCCTTTATGGTGCTGTGCGTTGCGGGCTTTGTCGTTGCGCTGGGCAAGGAGACCTACGTGCCGCTGGAGGGCAATTTTGCCGCCGGCAACTCTGCTCCCGAGGGACGTGCGTTTAACCTCGCCATTGGCATGGCGGGCATCAACTTTGGCATGGCACTGTCTCCCATTGTGTTTGAGGCCGTGACGTCGCCGTTTGGTGCAACGATTGACCAGAAGTTCATCGCCGGCATAATCGTCTGTGCGGCTTGTGTCGTCTTTGGCGCCATTAAGTATCGCAAGCTCACTCCGGCCCAGCTTGCCGAGGCCGAGAAGATGGCGGCCAGCGGCGAGGCGGAGTAACCGCTCGAGTAGTTGCTTTGCCGCCCATCATGTTTTATCGGGGCCGCCGACATATGCCGGCGGCCCTCTTTCTATCAATGGCTTGATAGCTCGCGAAGAGAAGTAATAGCTCCTCGCCTATCGAATGCCGGTGGACGGGGTGCCGGGGCTACAGTCTTCCGAGCGTTTGCAGTCCCGTCGCTCCGTCCGCCGGCATTCGACCGCAACATGTTGGTCAAGCATAATCTTTTGGATTCTTTTGGCGTGAGTGGCTTGGTTTTAGTAGGATTTGTCAGCGGCTTGACTAAGGGGGTTTTATAACTGCCATGCAGGTAGCCGTGTTGGTAACGTTTTACCGACTCGCCAAGAACCCCTCATTTATAATGCGTCTGCAAAATGACCAATTGCTTTGACCTGCTGAAACACTATATGTTGTGTTTGACCTAAAAAAAGAATACAGGATATAGATGCGTCTTTGTCGTATGATAGATGGCGGACAGAGAACGAGGACCTTATTCACCCCATTTGGACACGCCTTTGAGCCGCTTGATCGGCCGCGAGGAATGTCCGCATGAGGACCTATGGTTTATCGAGAACACAGATTGCGCGACGGCGCCGCAAGACAGGGGCAAGCCCTGCCGGGCATCGTTTGGCTCTGAAGCGCAATGAGGCTACGACGCGAAAGAGGCAAGAGGATGAAGATCATCAAGCGCAGCGGCACCGAGGTTGTCTTTGACATCGATAAGATCGTCAATGCGATTCGCGCCGCCAACTTGGAGGTCGAGGAGAGCTCTCGTCTAACCGACCGCCAGGTGGTTTACGCGGCACAAAACGTCGCCGAGGCATGCGAGAACGCGGGTCACACCGTGTCGGTCGAGGAGATCCAGGATCTGGTCGAGGACGAGATCATGCGTCTCGACTGCTACGAGGTCGCTCGCCATTACATCATCTATCGCTATGTTCAGAGCCTGAAGCGCCAGAAGAACACGACCGACGACAAGATTCTGTCGCTGATCGAGTGCAACAACGAAGAGGTCAAGCAGGAGAACTCCAACAAGAACCCGACCGTCAACTCCGTTCAGCGCGACTATATGGCCGGCGAGATCTCCAAGGACCTGACCCAGCGCGTGCTGCTGCCCCAGGAGATTGTGGATGCTCACAATGAGGGCCTGATTCACTTCCATGATTCGGACTACTTTGCCCAGCACATGCATAACTGCGACCTGGTGAACCTGGAGGATATGCTCCAGAACGGTACTGTTATCTCGGGCACGCTGATCGAGAAGCCGCACAGCTTCTCGACTGCCTGCAACATCGCGACGCAGATTATCGCCCAGGTTGCTTCCTCCCAGTACGGCGGCCAGTCTATCTCGCTGACCCATCTTGCCCCCTTTGTTGAGGTGAGCCGTCAGAAGATTCGCGGCGAGGTTGCCCGCGAGCTCGATGAGCTTGGCGTCTCTGCGTCTGCCGAGAAGGTTCGCGAAGTCGTTGAGGACCGTCTGCGCGATGAGATTCGTCGCGGCGTCCAGACGATTCAGTATCAGGTCGTGACCCTTATGACCACGAATGGCCAGGCGCCGTTCGTGACGGTCTTTATGTATCTTAACGAGGCCCGTACGCCCCAGGAGAAGCACGACCTTGCCATGATCGTGGAGGAGACGCTTCGCCAGCGCTACGAGGGCGTTAAGAACGAGGCCGGCGTTTGGATTACCCCGGCATTCCCCAAGCTTATCTATGTACTCGAGGACGATAACGTTCACGAGGATTCCCCGTACTTCTACCTGACCCAGCTGGCTGCCAAGTGCACCGCCAAGCGCATGGTGCCCGATTACATCTCCGAGAAGAAGATGCGCGAGCTCAAGCTGTCGAAGGGCGAGACCGCCGGCAACGGCGACTGCTACACCTGCATGGGTTGCCGCAGCTTCCTGACGCCCGACCGTTCGGGCAACGGCTTTAACAATGTTGCCAACGCGCTGAACTACGACCCGAACAAGCCCAAGTACTATGGTCGCTTTAACCAGGGCGTTGTGACCATCAACCTGCCTGATGTCGCACTGAGCTCGCACCAGGATATGGACAAGTTCTGGAAGATCTTCGATGAGCGCCTTGAGCTGTGCCACCGTGCCCTGCTGTGCCGTCATGAGCGCCTGATGGGCACGCTTTCGGATGCCGCGCCGATTCTTTGGCAGTACGGTGCTCTGGCACGTCTGAAGAAGGGCGAGACGATCGATAAGCTGCTCGTGGGTGGCTACTCCACCATCAGCCTGGGGTATGCCGGTCTGTATGAGTGCGTCAAGTACATGACGGGCCACAGCCACACCGAGAAGGAGGGCACGCCCTTTGCCATGGCCGTCATGCAGCGCATGAACGACAAGTGCGCCGAGTGGAAGGCCGAAAGCGATATTGACTTCTCGCTGTACGGTACCCCGCTTGAGTCGACGACCTACAAGTTTGCCAAGTGCCTGCAGCGTCGTTTTGGCATCATCCCGGGCGTGACGGACAAGGGCTACATTACTAACAGCTATCATGTCCACGTTTCCGAGGAGATTGATGCCTTCGACAAGCTTAAGTTTGAGGGCATGTTCCAGCAGCTTTCGCCGGGCGGTGCTATCTCCTACGTTGAGGTTCCCAACATGCAGGACAACCTCAAGGCTGTCATTCGCGTGATGCAGTACATCTACGACAACATCATGTACGCCGAGCTCAACACCAAGAGCGACTACTGCCAGGTGTGCGGCTACGACGGTGAGATCAAGATTGTCGAGGACGATGGCAAGCTGGTGTGGGAGTGCCCCAACTGCGGCAACCGTGACCAGGAGAAGATGAACGTCGCTCGTCGTACGTGCGGCTACATCGGTACCCAGTTCTGGAACCAGGGTCGAACCGAGGAGATCCGCGACCGCGTGCTGCATCTCTAATACCGCTCCGGGGCTGAACCGAGAGGGCCGCTTGGGCATTTGCTCGCTATTTCGGACAGTCCTGCGCAAGACGAAGGCCACATTAAGTGGCCTTCTTTGCGTGCGGAACTCGCGATGAACCTTATATGCCTCCGCCCGGACAGACGCCTTGTTGTTGGAGCACGGCTTGTCATGGGGGTATCCGCTGAACATATATAAATTGAAGGCCACGTCTTGTGGCCTTTTTTGCATCCGGAAAGCGTGTCCCGTAATCCATGTCTGGGATGGGATGCGGTTTCCGCTTGGGACCCGATTGGGAAAGAGTGTCCCACTATTCAGCTGGATTCCGGGATGTATTTTCCGGTTGAGGCTCGTTGGGAAAGTGCGTCCCACTTTGGGGGCTGATTCTGGGACGTGGTTTCCGGTTGGCTCTCATTGGGAAAGTTCATCCCATTTCTCGGCCTAATTATGGGACGCAGTTTCCCGTTGAGGACCCTTTGGGAAAGTGCGTCCCGGTCTGGGCGCTCAAACTGGGATGGATTTTCCGGATGAGGGCTTGACGGAAAATGTGTCCCGTTCCGGGCGCTAATTGTGGGATGCAGTTTCCGCTTGCGGAGTCTCCACTCAACAGAAAACCCAGGTGGCCTGTTTTTTGGCTACCCGGGTTTTTGGGTTGTCGATATGTTCGACTGGCTACTAGTGGGTCTTGCGGCGCTTGATCAGCATGATGAGGGCTATCACTACGAGCGTTGCTCCCGCTGCTGCTGCGGTGGCGACTAGGGCGAATGTTTGGTCGCCGGTGTTTGCGAGGTTCTTCGCTGTGGTCGTAGTCTTGACCTTGGTGTCGGTCTTAGCTCCGTTGTCGGACTTGGGCTTGTCCGGGTTCGTCGGGGTCTCAGGAGTCTCGGGGTCCTTTGAGCCTTCGGAATCGGTTGGGCCGGCGGTGTTTACCAGCGTATGGTCCAGGAACTTCTTGGCGCCCGCACTTGCCTGTGAGAACAGGCGGCGCGTGCGGATCGGGGTGGCGTTCACCGTTGTGGGCGCCGTCTCCTCGGCCTCGATATTCACGAGCGTCGTGCCGGTGTCGAGGCCCACGTCGTTGTATCCCACGTGGCAGTAATACTGCGCACCGTCATCGTCTGCGGTCAGGTCAATCTCGAGCTTTGAGGCCGTTCCAGCCGCGAGGTTGCCATCGGCACCCACGAGCTTAAACTCTGTCTCGCCGCGGCCCTTGCGGTACCACATATAGGTCGGTGCCAGCCCTGTTTCGCTATCGTCGGCACCGAGTTGCTTCACATGGCCAATCGCCGAGAGCGTCAGGTGGCTTCCCGCCGTGCGCTCAACCGAAGAGTCGTATCCAAGATCCGACCCCTCCGCAGCATCCGCCGCAGGTCCGCTCACGGTCATCGTCATGCCATCGGGCATGGTCTTGACCGTGATGATTGCCGAGCGAATACCTGTTTCGGTCGTGGATCCATTCTTAACGGCGGCGATGGCGAATCGATACTCCGTATTGGGCTGCAGCCCATCCCACTTGAGCGAGGTCTGCGTGTTGTCGGCAATCTTCCAGCTATTGACGACCGCATCCGCCGCATTGCTCTGCAGCATGCCCACGCCGTAGCTAAAGCCACTCTTGTTTGCGGGTACATCGTCCCAGCTAAACGTAACGCTGGTCGAATCGACGGCGTTTGCCGTAAAGCCCGTCACGGCCGGCGCGTCGGGCATCTCGACGTCCTTAACGTCATAGCCCACGATCCAGAACTGGTCGGTGTCCTTGGTGCCGAGCTTGTCGCCCGAGTCTGCCTCGAACTTGTCGACATCCACCGCGTTGACGCCCAGACGCCACACAAAACCGTACTTGCCCTGCGCGGCCTCGGGCAGGTTGTCGACGGTGCCGCCGTATTCGGTCGATTCACTCGAGGAGTTACCCGTAGTAAAGCCGGCGTTGGCACCAAAGCACAGGCCGCCAAACAACTCGTGCTTTGCGAGCTTCGCGCCCATGACAACGCTGCCGTTCAGCGTCAAGCCGAGCTCGAGCTCCTGCTCCTTGCCCTCCTCGACTTCGATGGTCTGCTCAATGCTCGCCCCCGACTGCGCGGCGGCGCCGTTAAACCCATCGTGCGTGTAGGCGCGCGTTACGCCAGGCTTGCCCAGGCCAAAGGAATCCCCAACGGGAGTCTCGCCGTTGAGCGTCGTTTGATAGGTTCCTGGTTCTCCCGACCGGTTGGTCAAAAAGTAGCTGAGCGGCGTCATATTGTGCTGTTTGGCAATGCGGTCATAGGCCTCGACATTAACGACCGAGGTCTGCGCGCCGAGCGACACGGGCGCCGCCATCACGCCCTTGCCACCAGTTTCCTCATTTTCGATCTCATACTCGTAATAGACCATCGGAATCGTGTAGAGCACGGCCTTGTCACCCTCGCCGGCATGCGACTCATAGCTTACGCTTGCGCTGACCGTGCGCTCGCTCCGGTAGTCATAGCATCCCTCGGCGGCAAAATCGACTGAAGCATTCATCGCGACCAGGGGCGGACCGGTCTGCACCTCGACGGCAACGCCCAACTCGGCGCCAATGGCATAGCCCTGGGATGTCCCCGTGCCCTTTTCCTCTCCGTATGACGTGCCGCCCAACACCAGATAGCCGTATGCCTGCTCCAGATCCTCAACATAGGGCGCATCCTGCAGCACGGCAAGCACGCGCGGGTTGGTATAGACCTTGTAGCGGTCCTTGTACGTGATCTTGACGCTGTCGTTGTCGACATCGGGCAGCGCGAGCGAGATAAATGTGCCGTAGGTAGTGCCGCGACGGTTGCTCTCGCTAATCACCTGCTCCTCGCCGCGGCGCACCTTTCCGTTCTCGTCGAGCGAAAAATGCGAGGCGGTCATCCAATAGTAGTCATCGTTCTTGCGCAGGTCCTCGTCGCGGTGCTTGCCCACCACGGCGATAAAGCTCTCGTTATAGCGGTCCGAACCCGAGACGCTGCCCGCCTTGACGTCGCTGATCCACACCTGTTCTATACCCTTGTGGTCATGCTTGTTGCTGCTGTTGTATTGCTGACCGCTCATGCTCATGGTTCCGACCATGGACCCCAAGCCCTGAGCCCCGCTCTGTGCCGTGTTGCAGGCAAAGTCGCGGAACACATCGCCGCCCACGAGCACCTCGTCGACCGCCAGCTGCTCGGACAGGCCGTCAAGGTTGGCAGTGGCAAGGGCAATAGGCGCCAAGGTGCACGGATAGCGCTTATCCTGAGCGCTATCCTTCCATGCGCTGTTGGGCACATGCATCAGCCCATAGGAGGCGAGGAGCCCGTCTCTGTATTCCTTACAATCGGAAAGCTTGAACTCGCCAGACTCCGAGTCAAAATACGCGTAGCGGTACAGCGCGCCGTACAGCCCCTTGCTGCCGTCAGAAGCGCCGTAATCAAAAGCGCTGCGTTGCCAGTCATAGCCCGCAAGAATAAGGCCCGTGACGGTTTCACCCGTCTTCTTTCCTTCTTCATCGTAGGCGGCAAACGTGCCGAACGTCGCATTCGCAGCGACCATGGTCTTGCCGTTCGCGGAGAGGGAGATTGCGCCCGCGTCGCCCAGAGCATCGACATGGACGAGCGCACCCTTGGATGCATCCCACGAAAACAGCTCGCAATGCGTCGACTTATCAATATTCTTCTTGCCGTAGGGTGCCGAGACCACGATGGCGAGGTCATCGCAAAAATCGCGATCGAGGTCGCCGGCCGCTAGCGAAACGACAGGAGCTGACTGAAGCTGCGTCCAGGAGTCGTTCCCGCCCTTGTTGTGCGTGGTGTAGTCCGCGGCGTTACCGGCATCGATCTTGACGACGCTTTGCTTCCAGTTGCCGCCCTCCAAGTCATACATGTCGACTACAGCCTTGCGCACGCCGTTCTCGTCGACATAGCAGCCCGCGTAGACAAAAAGCTCGTCGACGCCGTCGCCATCGACATCGCCCGCCTCGACATCAAAGACGGCGTCGTGCTCTTGCAGGTAACCGGCATCCAGGTACTTAAAACGGCCTTCGTACATCATATTAGTGTTGACCGTCACCGGCAGGTGTGTGTCGAGAGTGCGCGTACGCCCGTTGCTAAACGAGTAGAGGACCAGCTCAACCTTTCCGGCGTATGACTTGCCGTCAATCGTCATGGAGGAACTGTCGCCGTAGGCACGGAGCTCGGCAACGCGGCTCTTTTTGCCCGTGCTGGCGTCGCTGCAGAACTCAACACTCGTGGCGTGAATGCCCGAGAAACCGTTGTTGTCGTTGGCGAGTACTGTTGAGGACTCATTGTTGCTTAGGTACGACCAGGTGCCGCCACCGTAGTCGCTATGCTTGTAGAGATCGCTGTTCGTATCGAAGTTGTTGACGTTTTGCCAGAACTTTGCGGCGCCCCACACACTTCCATAGCCATCGGTGAGTTTGCTGCTGCCGCCAATGTCACCGCGCTCGACGTTCTCGAGCTTGTCGCGCAGAGTGTAGCGATTGCCATGGCTACCGTTAGCTGCCATATAGACCTCGCTGCGCGTGGCAAACGTCGTGGGGGTATCAGTGGAATAGGGGCCAACGGTATCGGCCGGAATGTCCTCGCTCGTGCCCAGACCCAGGGCTTGATAATCCTGCTCGGTCATATCGGTGATTGCGGGCGCGTCTGCCGCCTGGGCAACCTGGGGCGTGGCCGTGAAGCAGGCGACGCTCGTGGCGATCAACGCAGCAAGCGCCGCCGTCCCAACAAGCGGGATTTTCGACAGCCTACGGATACGGGGGTGTGGAACGTACATGAGGGACCTCGCTTTATTCGAGTGGAGTGGACTCATTTTTGCAAATGATACATCCGATGCCCGATATCACGTGTCTCATTTTCGCCAACGGCGTGTCTCATTTTTGAGAATCCGAGATGCCGCGGAAATCTTATCCCAGCTCAAAGGCCATTTCTGGGATGCATTTTCCGGTTTTGCTCTCATTGGGAAAATGCATCCCGTTTCTTGACCGAATAATGGGACGCAATTTCCCGTTGGAGCGCCTTTGGGAAAGTGTGTCCCACTTCGACCGCCCAGAGTGGGATGCACTTTCCGCAAAGCACCTCAACGGGAAACTACGTCCCATTCCAAAGGCAAATTCCGGGACGCATTTTTCGAAAGCCTGCCCATCCGGAAAGCCCGTCCCACTTTGGACGCATCCGGGCACGGAACCATCGACCTATCAGGCCTCCCATCAATAAAGAGGCGTC
>CALJNY010000258.1 GCA_937981515.1 uncultured Collinsella sp.
ACATCGCTGTGCTGGTGCTCGATTGTCGGCACGTCGCCTGCGGAGGCCGGCACCGCCGGGGAAGCAGCGGGAGCCGTGGCGGGCGCCGTCGCGGCAGCGGATTCCGTCGCGGCGCCTTGCGGTGCCACGATGTCGAGCGCAATCGGTGCAAAGGCGATTTCTTCCAGATAGGCCTCAATAGTCGGCTGATGCTTTTTGAGCTGCGCGATGGCAAAGCGCGAGGGGGCCTCGATCGTGAGCGTATCTTCGGTCAGGCTTATGGCGCGCGATTGCCCCAGCATGTTGATGAGGCGTGCATCTTGGCCGTCGCGCTGACAAAAGGCGATGGCATCCCCCAGGATGATGCTTGCTTCCTCGTCCACTGTCTCTCCCGTTCTTTAGCTCTGAGCTCGCACGCGAGCGGCGCCGAGTTCGGTCAGATGGTATTTCTGGCCATGCTTGATGACCAAGCCGGCCTGCGCCAAGTCATTGAGCGTGCGTGACCAAGTGGGGGCCGAGTTTCCAAACGCCCTCGCCAGATCGGTTGCACCGCACGCTTGATTTTGCGCCAGATAGCCCAGCGCGGCGTTGCCGCGATCGCTTACGAACACGTCCGGTTGTGGCTGCGCATACTGATTTGCTGCATTAGGATACATCATTTGAGCTGCTGGTTGTTGAGAACTCTGCATCGGCGGCATTTGCTGTTGAAAACTTTGAGGCCACTGTTGGTAAGGCTGTGGAGGCATCTGCTGGGTCCAAGGGTTGTACTGCTGCTGCGGCATCTGCTGGTACGGCTGCTGATATCCCTGCTGGTACTGCTGCGGGAACTGCTGGCCATACCCCAGTGGCGGCATCTGCTGATATGGATATCCCTGTTGGTACGGCTGATAGCCCATTTGCTGGCCACCCGGCGCCCCCGTCGCCTGCTGCATTGCTGCTGCATCCTGATCAGCCAGCGGCATGGCCTCTGGCATGTTTGGCGGCATCGACATAGATGCCGCCTGGGGTTCTTGTGTAGGAGGCATTCCGGGCTGCTGCATCTGTCCCACGGTGGGCTGCATCTGCTGCGCTGCCATGGGCTGCTGCGCAAAAGCTCCCGGCAGGGGATATGTGGGCTGCTCCGTCTCGGGCCGCACGGCAGCGCCGCGTCCGCCGGCACGCTCGATTTCCTGCACGCGTTTAGGGTTCAGACTTACCGTAACCACGGTGCCGTTGCCCATGTTGTCCTCGATGGATACGGCACCGCCGGCGTTTTCCAAATACTCCTGCACCATGGGAAACCCTGCTCCGGTTCCACGGATATAGCGCTTCATCTTGCTGTTTGCGCTGGTAACGCCAAAGTCGAAAGCACGTTCCTTGTCGTCGATGCCGGGTCCTTGGTCAGCAAAGCGGATGGTGTCTCCGCCGTCCAGAATCGAGATGATGGGCTCGGCAAAGTGTGCGTGGATAAAGTTTTCGACAATCTCGCGGATGACCATGAGCGAGATATGGCCACCTTGTTCTTTCATGCACTGGTAGACGGTGTTGGTCGTCTCTTCCAAATACGTGCGGACATCTTGCGGATCAATGACGATCACCCGCGGTGTCGACAGCATGTCGTCATAGACGGCGATGCGCGCGGCGTACATGGCTTTTGGCGCCTGCGTGGTCGTCTGCTCGCCTTCCGCACGCTCTTCGCGCACGCCGGTGATGTGCTCGTTGTCGGGTGCCGGGTCTCCGGAATCGACCATGGTGTAAAAGTCGTCAGACATGCCGCTCGCAATCTTTCAAAAGGTTTCGAACAAATAGTAGCTCACCGTGCAACGTTTCTCATCTTTCGACAACTTTTCAAAACTTGTTGAAAACTTTGGAAAACGGGCGAAAAGTTCTCAACATTGCCAACATGACCTGTTGAAAACTCGATGAAATATCGTGAAAGGTTGCCATGAGGCGCAAATTTCGGTTGTGCTTATGGGGGAACCGTGTGAACTGCGCAACCTTTTACCTTTGATTTCTTGACATTTGAACATTGATTTCCCTACAATCTTCAAGCTCACGTGTCTATATCTGCGTCCGCGTCCCCGCGGACACTCGAAATGCAGCAGGAGGAACTTAAGATGAAGCGTACGTATCAGCCTAATAAGCGTAAGCGTGCCAAGACCCATGGCTTCCGTGCCCGTATGGCTACTAAGGGTGGTCGTGCCGTGCTCGCCCGTCGTCGCGCCAAGGGCCGCAAGCGTCTCACTGTCTAGCAGCGATACACACATCTCGCATGAAGACTATTAAGTCTCGGCAAGATTTCGAGCATGTGTTCAGTCAGGGGCGTCGTTTCAATCACCCTCTGATTCGAATGACCATATGTGAATCGGTTGGCGAAGGCGACTCCGGAAGGGTCGCCTTCGTTGGTGCTAAACGGCTCGGTTGTGCTGTCGTGCGCAACCGTTCTAAGCGTGTGATGCGCGAGGCCGCCCGCAGCTGCGGATTTCCCGTTGCGGGTTATGACATCATCTTGTTCGCAACTCCCAAGACGAGGGTTTCCTCGCCGCAGGAGATGGACAAGGCGTTGCGTTCGCTTGTGAAACGCGCCGGCGTTGCCGGGGAGGAGCGATGAGCAATCACGTTTTGCGACGTGTTGCCATCGCTCCTATTCGCATATATCAACAGGTTATTTCGCCCTTATTGCCTGACGCCTGCATTTATTACCCAACGTGCTCGCAATACGCCGTCCAGGCGATTGAGAAGTACGGTGTTTTGAGAGGCTGCTGGCTTGCCGTGAGGCGCATCGCTCGCTGCAATCCCCTGCACGTCGGCGGTTATGACCCTGTGCCCTAGCGGGCACTCGCTATCGGAGGAAAACTTACATGTGGGATTGGATCGTTAACATCCTTTTCGAGCTGCTCAAGCTCATCCAGACCTTTGCGGTCGACTGGGGCCTGTCCATCATCATCCTGGTGGTCATCATCCGTCTGCTGCTGACGCCGCTTATGCTCAAGTCGACCAAGTCGACGGCTCGCATGCAGGTGCTGCAGCCCAAGATGCTCGAGATTCAGGAGCGCTATGCCGACGATCCTCAGCGCCAGGCCGAGGAGATGCAGAAGTTCTACAGCGAGAACAAGTTCAACCCGATGGCTGGTTGTTTGCCGCTGTTGATCCAGATGCCTGTCCTGTTCGCCCTGTTTACGTTGCTGCGCAACCTGCCGCAGTACTTTAACGACGGCACGTTCTCGTTCTTCAACATCCTGCCCGACCTGACCACCACGCCGAGCGCTTCCTTTGCCGATGGCTTTATGGTTGCGCTGCCTGCGCTGGTCTGCCTGATCCTGTTCGCCGTCCTGACCCTGATTCCGCAGCTCTATATGTCGCGCAACCAGACCGGCCAGCAGGCTCAGAGCATGCGTATGATGGCTGTTGTCATGACGGTCATGATGCTTTGGATGGGCTGGAGCCTTCCCGTTGGTGTTCTGCTGTACTACGACGTCTCGTCTGCTTGGCAGGTTATCCAGCAGATTTTTGTGACGCAGAAGGTTATCGAGAAGGCCAAGGCCGATGAGGAGGAGCGTCTTAAGAACGCGCCGCTGCAGGTTGAGGTCACTCGTCGAGAGAAGAAGCCGCGCCCGCACAAGAAGAAGTAGTGGGATATCAATCTTATTTAGGTACCTAACTTTTGGAGTACGTTATGTCTGAAGAGATCATCGAGGATATGCTTGAGGAGGTTGCCCCGCAGGTCGCGGGCGATTATCCCGAGATTGCACAGCGCTACAAGGCTGGTGAAGAGCTGACCGATGAGGAGCTCGACACCATTGCCGATGTTGCGATTTCCATCCTGCGTTCCATCCTTTCGCACTTCGATGCCGCCAACTCTCCCATCGATGAGTATGAGGGTGACGAGGGTGAGCTGATTTTGGATGTAACGGCTCCCGATCTTGCTGTTCTCATTGGCCGTCATGGTCGCACCATTGATGCCCTTCAGGTTATGTTCTCTTTGCTGGTGAGCCGCAAGCTTGGCTTTAGGTATCCGGTTGTAGTGGATGTCGAGGGATACAAGAGCCGCCGTCAGGACAAGGTTGCCTCCATGGCTCAGTCTGCTGCCGAGCGCGCCATCCGCACTCACAAGAGTGTTTCGCTTCCGCCCATGAATGCCTACGAGCGCCGACTGGTTCACATTGCACTTCGCGGCAATGATGCGGTCGATACTCATTCTGAGGGTTCTGACCCTGATCGCCATGTAGTGATTGTTGCTCGATAATCTACTCGAGCTTATGCTAAGGGGACGTGGTTTCCACGTCCCCTTTTTTTGTCAAAAGTTCTCGATACACTGATTTTTGTCAGAAAGGAGCTTTCGTTGTTAGTACTTACTGATCAGCAGGCTGACGAGATGTTGAGTCGTCTAACTTCCTATTGCAAAGAGTATTCCTTCAGCGTAACTGATGTTGAGCTGAGGAAATGTATCCAGCATTTGGATTTGGTTCTTGAAACAAATAAGACAACCAATCTCACCCGTATTATTAACGTAGAAGATGCTGCAGTACTTCATATCCTTGACTCACTTGTTTTGCTCCCATATATCAATAAGGCTCCTGAGGGAGCTTTGCTCGATATGGGAACAGGTGCGGGCTTCCCTGGTATTCCATTAACCATAACCACGCATCGTAAAGCTACTTATATTGACTCTGTTGGCAAGAAGGTTGATGCTGTTAATTCCTTTGTCCATGCTCTTGGATTGAAACGTGCTCATGCGGTTCATGATCGTCTTGAAGAATATGCTCGAAGCCATAAGAAGCAGTTCTCTGTTGTAACCGCCCGTGCACTGGCCCCTCTACCGATTCTTGTTGAGTATGCGGCTCCGTACCTCAAGGATGGAGGGCTATTTGTTATCACCAAGGGCAATCCTTCGGATGAGGAGCTTGCTTCTGGCATGTCAGCTGCAAAGATTTGCGGCTTCACTTTGCTTCTGAATGACGCTATCGATTTGCCTGAGGGCCTGGGCCACAGGGAGTTCATTGTTCTTAAGAAGAGTCATCCAGCATCCGTCTCATTGCCTCGTGCAAATGGCATGGCAAAGAAGAATCCGCTTGCCTAGATGTTTCGCGTGAAACATAATGGATACTAACAACTTGCGGTGTTTCACGTGAAACATGGCGGTTGATATCGAATCGGAATGTTTCACGTGAAACATCCTCCGTTTGACAGCTTTAATACACACCAGGAGGGACCGTGGGATTTCGCGACGTTAAGCGTTCTAAGAGCGCAAAAGACACGCGTATCATTGCAATCATCAATCAAAAAGGCGGCGTCGGTAAGTCAACGACGGCTGTAAACCTTGCAGCAGCACTGGGTGAGCAGGGTCGTAAGACGCTGATTGTCGATTTTGATCCGCAAGGAAACAGCACTAGCGGATTTGGAATTGAAAAAGAAGACCTTGATCACTGCATCTATGATGCATTGTTGAATGATGTGCCGGCAGAATCGCTTGTTCTTGATACAAATTGCAAAAAGGTATTCGTAATTCCGGCTACAATTCAGCTTGCAGGCGCGGAAATTGAACTCGTAAGCGCAATTGCTCGTGAAACCCGTCTCAAAGATTTGCTTGAGCCGATTCAGGACGAGTTCGATTTTATTTTCATTGACTGTCCCCCTTCGCTCGGCCTGCTTACTATCAACGCCTTGACCGCAGCAGACAGCGTTTTGATTCCGATCCAGTGCGAGTATTATGCACTCGAGGGCGTAACGAAGCTGCTTGAGTCAATGAAGATGGTCAAATCGCGTCTGAACAAGGGTTTAGACACCTATGGCGTGCTTATGACCATGTATGACTCACGTACTTCTTTGTCGAATCAGGTTGTTGAGGAAGTTCAGTCGTACTTTGGTGATAAGGCTTTTAAGACCTTAATTCCTCGTACCGTAAAAATCTCTGAAGCTCCGTCTTTTGGAGAGCCGGTAATTACCTATGCGCCTCAAAATAAGGGTGCAAAAGCGTATATGAACCTTGCAAAAGAGGTGATCAAGCGTGCCTAGTGCAAAGAAACGTAGCGGATTGGGACGTGGACTCAATGCTTTGGTCTCAGAGGCCGAGTATGAGACCGGTAGTTCGGCTGCATCGGCTTCAAATGCCGCATCTGAAACAAAACTGCCTATTGAGGATATTGTCCCTAATCCAAATCAACCTCGAATTCACTTTAATGAAACAGAACTTCGCGAGTTGAGCGAGTCAATCCAAGAACATGGCGTTTTGCAACCACTATTGGTCCGTAAGCACGGAAATGGCTATGAGATTATTGCCGGTGAGCGTCGTTACCAGGCATCGAAACTCGCTGGCCTTGAAGAATTGCCAGTCATCATTAAGGAAGTTAATGATGAGGAAATGCTCGCTCTTGCACTTATCGAGAATCTTCAGCGTTCTGATTTGAACCCTGTCGAAGAGGCAAAGGGTTATCGTCAGCTCATTGATGCCAGCGGTATGACGCAGGAGGCGTTATCAAAGGCTGTCAGTAAGTCTCGTTCCGCAATTACAAATTCGCTTCGTTTGCTAGATCTTCCCGAAGTCGTACAGCAGATGATTTTCGAAGGCAAGCTTACTGCAGGTCATGCAAGAGCGATTCTTGCGGTTCCTTATGAAGATGCCAGGATTCGACTTGCTGAGAAAGTTGTCGCAGAAGGTCTTTCTGTTAGAGCGACAGAAAATCTTGCTCCGTTGTTTTCTGCCGGAGAGACGCCAAGGACTCCGAGACCGGCAACACCTCAGTCATTCAAAAAGGCCGCTCGAGTACTTCGTCAAGTTTTCAACACGAATGTACGTGTGAAGAGCTCGCGTGGCAAGAACAAAATTGAAATCGAGTTCAAAGACGAGGAGGAGCTCTCCCGTATCCTTGGCGAAATGATTCAATTTGGGCAGGAGGATCAGGATGAAGAATAAGGTTCTCGCGGCTATTGCGTTGGCAACCACCGTCGCCGCTGGTGCTTTTGCGGGGTATAAGCTTGCGACAGATGATGGACTACGCGGTCGACTGCTGCGCGGAGCTCAGGATATCGTCGATACATCAAAGAAGAAAATGGATGTGATGACCGAAGATGTCGCTATGCGCACTGCTCAGATGACTAAGAATCCCAAGATTAACCAAGACTGGGTTGATCATCAATGGGAAAATGTTGGTTATTAGGTACCTAACAATTACTTGCCTATTTTGAAGGGGCCCTTGTCTGATTCATGAGACAAGGGCCCCTTATTTTGGCCATAAAGCTAAGTTCACGTAAATCAAGTCCACTAGGATGAAAACAAATGAAACAGCCCTGGTTGCATTATTTGCAACCAGGGCTGTCGGATGTTTCACATGAAACGTTATGGGGGGGCAGACTCCCCTATGCGTTCTTCTGGACCTTGAAGCGTTGCTTCAGTTGACCGCAAGCGGCATCAATATCATTGCCGCGAGAATTGCGGATCGTGGTCTCGATGCCACGAGACTCAAGGCGGCGCTGAAGATCCTCAACCTTATGAATCGGCGACGGCTTGAGCGGGCTGCCCTCGATGTCGTTAAGCTGAATCAGGTTAACGTGGCACAGCGTTCCCTCGCAGAAGTCGCAGAGCGCCTGCATCTCGGGATTCGTGTCGTTGACGCCTTCGATCATGGCATACTCATAGGTCGGTCGGCGTCCGGTCTTCTCGGTGTAGAGCTGAAGCGCCTCGTGAAGGCGAAGTAGCGTGTACTTCTTAACGCCAGGCATAATCTTGTTGCGCGTGGACTGGATAGCGGAGTGCAGCGACACAGCGAGCGTGAACTGCTCGGGAATGTCGGCAAACTTGCGAATGCCTGGAATAACACCGCTGGTGGAGACAGTAAGATGACGGGCGCCGATGCCGATGCCATCGGGGTCGTTAAGGATGCGCAGTGCCTTGAGAACCTCGTCGTAGTTGGCAAACGGCTCGCCCTGACCCATGAAAACGACGCTTGTGGCGCGCTCGCCAAAATCATTCGAGACGTGCAACACCTGGTCGACGATTTCCTGAGCGGTCAGAGAGCGTTTGAGGCCGTTGAGACCGGTAGCGCAAAAGGCACAACCCATGCCACAGCCAGCCTGAGTAGAAACGCAGACGGAAAGCTTGTTACGACGGGGCATACCGACAGTCTCGACGGAAATGCCGTCGTGGTACTCGAGCAGATACTTGCGAGAGCCATCTTTGGAAACCTGTTTGGTGAGTTCAGTCGGCGTGTCGAAGGCAAAAGCCTCTTTAAGCTGCTCGCGGAAAGCCTTAGGAAGGTTGGTCATATCGTCAAACGAACAAACGTTCTTCTCAAAGACCCATTCGATGAGCTGCTTCGCGCGGAAGGCGGGCTGGCCGAGTTCGGCCACAAGCTCGCGAATATCGTTTTGGCTCAAGTCGCGAATGTCCTGAGATTTAGTCCTGGGATTCATGGAAGCCTTTCGATTTTGGGGAAACGTAGAGGGTATCGCTACAATATGGTATCAGCTGCAGAAATTATAGAGGAGGAGTCTGCCCATGCCGGGTAAAAGCCTAGAGAACATGCACGTAGCGGTCTTGGCGGGCGGTCATTCCGCTGAGCGCGAGATCTCGCTCAATTCGGGAAAGAACGTCGTGGTTGCCTTGAAGGAGGCCGGCTACACTTCGGTGGAGCTGCTCGACACGGCTGCCGATGATTTTATGGTAACCATGGCGACCGGCGGCTTTGACGTGGCGTTTATCGCCATGCACGGTGCCGGCGGCGAGGATGGTGCCATGCAGGGTGCCATGGAGACCCTGGGTATCCCCTACACGGCGTCGGGTGTGCTGGCGAGCGCCTGCGGTGCCGACAAGGAGGTCTCGAAGCTCCTATACGCCAAGGCGGGCATTCCCATTGCCCCCGGCCTGGCGCTCGAAGTGGGCGATGAAGTCGATATCGATCATATCGTCGAGGTTTGTGGCGAGCGCTGCTTTGTGAAGCCGGCCGTAAACGGTTCCAGCTATGGCATTTCCCTGGTCCATGAGCCCTCCGAGCTTCCCGCGGCAATCGCCAAGGCGTTTGAGTACGGCGACAAAGTGCTGGTCGAGAAGTGTATCGAGGGTACCGAGATCACCGTCGGCGTATACGGCGAGGATGACGTGCGCGCCCTGCCGATCGTTGAGATCCGTAAGCCCGAGGACTGCGAGTTCTACGATCTGGACGTGAAGTATGTCGACCCTACGGACATTCATCGCATTCCGGCGCAGATTTCGCCCGAGAACTACGCTCGTGCCCAGGAGCTAGCCTGTGCCGCCCATAGGGCGCTCGGTTGCTTGGGCATCTCGCGCAGCGATTTTATCGTGAGCGAGGACGGCCCCGTTATCCTCGAGACCAATACCATTCCCGGCATGACCGATACGTCGCTGTATCCGGATGAGATCCGCCACACCGACGATATGACGTTCCCGCAGGTCTGTGACAGCCTGATCCGTATGGGTCTTCGTCGAGCGGGCATTGCATGCTAATCGAGGACGCGGTTTCATCAGGAACGCCGCAGTTTGTCATCGACTCCTATGCCACGCTTGCCGAGCGCGCCAAAACCCAATCGTTTGGTCTCATCGAGGAAGATGTTATCGTCCTCGATACCGAGACCACGGGTCTTTCGGTGCAGGATAACGAGCTTATTGAGATATCGGCGGCCCGCCTTTCGGGCCGCGAGATCGTCGACCGCTTCGATACCTTCGTGCATCCCAAGCAGCTGATTCCCGCCGAGATTACCGAGCTCACGAGCATTACAAACGCCGATGTGGCAGATGCCCCATCGGCCGTCGATGCCGTGGCCGCTCTCGCCGATTTTGTCGGCGGCTGCCCGGTGATCGCACATAACGCCACCTTCGACCGCTCGTTTATCGAGTCGGTCAAGGGCGGTGTCAACGTCAGCGACATCTGGATTGATTCGCTGGCACTGTCGCGCATCGCGCTTCCGCGTCTGGCATCGCATAAGCTGTCTTTCATGGCCGACCTGTTTGGCTGCGACTCGGTGTCGCACCGCGCCAATGCCGATGTCGACGCCCTGTGTGGCGTATGGCGCGTGTTACTCGTGGCGCTCACCGACTTGCCCCAGGGCTTAATGGCGCGCCTGGCCGACATGCACCCCGACGTACCCTGGTCCTATCGTCCTATCTTCTCGTTCTTGGCGGGGCAGAACCCCGGTTCCATCTTCTCTCTCAGCGCCGCCCGCGCCGACGTACTCAAGGCCGATCGGGCCGATGATCGCGTTGATGCGGACGAGCTACCGGTCCTTAAGATGCCGAGCCGCGAGGAAATCGAGGCGGACTATGCCCCGGGCGGCCTGGTTAATCGCATGTATCCCACGTACGAGCCGCGCGATGAGCAGATCGCGATGGCGCTCGAGGTCCGTGATGCACTCGTTACGGGAACGCATCGCGTGATTGAGGCGGGCACGGGCGTCGGCAAATCGATGGCTTACCTGGTGCCTTTTGCCGAGGCCGCGCGCCGCAACAACATCACGGTTGGTATCGCGACTAAATCGAATAATCTTGCCGACCAGCTCATGTATCATGAGCTGCCCAAACTTGCCGAGCAGCTGGACGGAGGCCTATCGTTTTGCGCCCTCAAGGGCTATGACCACTATCCATGCTTGCGCAAGCTTGAGCGCATGAGCCGCGGGCAAGTCGAAATTACGACTAAGCGTGATCCTGCCGACACGCTTACGGCAGTCGCGGTCATCACGGCGTACGTGTGTCAGTCGGCCGATGGCGACCTCGACTCGCTCGGCATTCGCTGGCGCAGCGTCAACCGTCCCGACTTTACGACGGCGTCGCGCGAGTGCGCCCGTCGCCTATGCCCGTTTTTCCCCGATAAATGCCTGGTCCACGGCGCCCGCCGTCGCGCGGCGCATGCCGATGTAGTGGTCACCAACCATTCCCTGCTGTTCCGCAATGTTGCGGCCGAGGGCAGAATCTTGCCTCCGATTCGTCACTGGGTGATCGATGAGGCCCACTCCATCGAGCGCGAGGCGCGCCGTCAATGGGCGCGCGTGGTGTCGGCGGATGAATCGCGCGTTCTGTTTGAGCGCCTGGGTGGCTCGAGCACCGGCGCGCTGAGCCAGGTTTCCCGCGATTTGGCAACCTCGGAGGGCTCTACGCTCTACTTGGGTCTAACCGCCAAGGCGACGTCGACGGTTGCGCGCGCGAGCATGGCAATCGCCGACGTGTTTGACGGCGTTCGCGAGCTCGGCCGCCGTGCCCGCGGGGGCTATGACAATGCGAACCTATGGATTGGCCCCGAGCTGCGCGAATCTGACGACTGGCATGATTTCTTACAGTCGGCCTGCACTGCCATCGACGCATTGGAACAAGCTGACAAGAGCGTCGACGCGCTGGTACAAGCCGTCGCCGCCGAAAAGCCCGAGGTTGTTGTCGACCTGGGTGATATCTCGCGCCGCCTACACGAGCTGGCCGAGAACCTCAAACTCATCATCGACGGTACCGATGAACACTACGTGTACTCGCTGCAAGTCAATCGCAGATTGCGTGCCGGCGGCGAGTCGATGACCGCGGAGCGCATCGATATTGGCGAGGCCTTGGCAACCGAGTGGTTGCCCGAGGTCCACACGGCTATCTTTGCCTCGGCGACCATGACGGTTTCCAAGAGCTTTGAGCACTTTAACCACGCCGTCGGCCTCGATCGCATCGGTGCCTCGACATCATCGTCGCTGCACTTGGATTCGAGCTACGACTTCGATTCGAATATGGCCGTGGTCGTGGCTGGGGATATCCCCGATCCGCGCGACCGCGAAGGCTATCTTTCGGCGCTCGAGCGTGTGCTGGTCGACGCTCATCTCGCCATGGGCGGCTCGGTGCTCACGCTGTTCACCAACAGGCGTGACATGGAGGAACTGTACGCTCGCGTCGAGCCCAAGATGGCTCGTGCGGGTCTGGAACTCAACTGCCAGCAGCGCAACTCGTCTCCTCGCCGTCTGCGCGACCGCTTTATCAACGAACCGACCTCGTCGCTCTTTGCGCTTAAGGCCTTTTGGGAAGGGTTTGACGCCAGCGGCGAGACGCTGCGCTGCGTCATCATCCCCAAGCTGCCGTTCTCGAGCCCCACAGACCCGCTCTCATGCGAGCGCAATCTGCGCGAAGACCGCGCTTGGGCGCGCTATTCGCTGCCCGAGGCCGTGCTCGAGGTCAAGCAGGCAGCCGGTCGCCTCATTCGCTCATCGACCGATTGTGGCGTACTCATCTTGGCCGACCCGCGCCTGGTGACGAAGGGCTACGGCAAGAAATTCTTAACGTCGCTGCCCACGAGCTCCTATCAGCGCATCGAGTCGGCACAAATCGGGCACTATCTACAGCTGTGGCGCGCACGCCACGAGCGGCGCCGCTAAAGCGGACAGACGAGGGATTTTGCCATATCGCACAGACGCTCTGACAGGGCGGGGTCATCCAGGATGCGGATGGCCCCGCCCGCTGCGATTACCTGGCTTAACAGCCAGCGCTCGGAGCCGTAGCGCACATTCACTGTTGAGCTGTCCGCCCCATTGGGCTCAATCGACATAATGCCGGGCCAGTCTAGGCGCTCCGCCAAGGCGCGCGGCATGAGAAGCTTCGCGCTCCGCTCCGCCTGGGCGAGGGAGTCGTGGAGGGTCGCGGGCTCCGGTGCGTGGCGCACGACGGAGCCGTCGGTCAAGACCAAGCCCTCGATTTTATCCATACGATAGGTACGCTGTTCATCGACCGCGACATCCCAGGCAATCAGATACGTTTGATCGCCGTTTGTTGCGATGCGCAAGGGGTCGACCAAACGCTCGCGCGCTTGTGTGTCATCCATCGAGCGATACGAGATGCGGCAGCGAACGCCGTCCCGAATGGCGCAGCTCAGCTGCTGCCAGTGCGATCCGTGGGCGACGGTGTCAAAGACGCGCTGGTTGTAACCGAGCTCTTTGGGAAGAAGAGCTCGCCGTATTCGAGCCGCCGCCTGGGGTTCGATCCCCAATGATTCAAGTTCATGGTTGAGCACAGCGCCCTCGGCGGCACTCAGGCGTAGCGGCAGCACGCGCCCCGCATCACCGGTGAGGACCACGCACTCGCCGCGGCGTTCACAGATAATACGTGCGCCCGATTCTCGGTCCGCAAGCGTCGAGACGATCTCGAGAATCTCGTCGAGTGATGCCCCCGTGATATCAAAGCGGCTGCAAAGCTCGTCTCGTGTCATGCCATTCTCGCCGGCGGCGTAGAGGGCCTCCATGATGTCGATGGCGCGCGAGAGTCTTTGCTCGCTGGTGAGTTTACGCACGGGCATGCTCGTGCACCGTCCTTTCGATGAGGCGATTCCACGCCTGCTTGAGAGCATCGGGGGCGACGGGCCTCATGCCATCCATGGCATGGGCCATGCAAAACGAGGCTGCGGCTTCAAAGTCGCGCACGTCAACGGTCCAGGTCCACTCTGCTTCGGTGCGCGTGAGTTCGCCTCGTCCGCGTGTGAGACCGCTGATCATATCGGCCTGCGCTTCACGCGCGAACGAGAACGTAGCCGCAACGGGTGGGCGGTCGGCAAAATCGAACTCAAAGAATAAGTAATCGTTGAGGTTGAAATCCGCAGGGATGGCGTAGGCTTTCGAAGGTCTCCAGGCGCGAATGATGCGGTCGCAGCGGAATGTCCTGATATTGTCGGTGGCATTGTCGAGGCCGCAGAAGTATGCCGCACCCTCGCGCTCGAACATGCCGTAGACGCAAACGGTCCGCTCGCGTTGCTCGCCGCGTCCGTTTTGGTACAAAAAGCGCAGCGCGCAACGCTCGGCAAAGGCACTCCATACCGCATCGACGGCGGGAGAGCGGCGGATCGGTGCCTCTCCTGTCGTCGACACGCCGGTGAGGTAGGCAATCTTGGAGCGAATGTCGGCAAGCGGCGCGGCAAAGGTGGATGAGCCTGCCGCGAGTGTCTGGTCGATGGCATTGAGCAGGATGTCGGCATCGTCTGCGGTGATGAGACCGCCCGCGGCAAACGTGTGCTCGCGGTCGATCGTCCACGCGCTCTCCTCGGTTTCCTGCGCTCCGGCAGCACGAACCTCCCTGATAACGATGCCGCGTTCGAGCAGCTTGTCGCGATCGCGGCGGAACTTGCGCTTGTCTGAGTCGATATTGCCCGAGCCGTATCCCAAATCGGAATCCAGGACGATTTGCTCGGTCGTCAGCGGTTCGGGAGAACTGTTGAGTACAAAGAAAAGGTTGAGGATGCGCTGAGCCGTTTTATCGAAACCGGGCTCGGCTGCCCCCTTTTTAATTGTCGCGGTCGCGTCGCTTGCCGTCATAGAATCCTCGCATGAGAAGGTCGTTTGATGCCATGATTTTAGTCCGATATGGAGATTAGGCTATATCCTTGTCCGCTCGCGGCGTTAAGATGGCCCGAATTCGGTCGTTTGCGCTCGCTCGGGGTATACTTTCGACTATATACGGTTCTAATGTGCATGCATTGGGCCTATTTGTCGGATTATGGATGTGGAGCGCACATGGCGAACACCCAGAACTATATTAACCACCTGCTGCAGAACACCGGCATTACGCCGGCGTGCAGTGAAGAAGAGCGCCTGGCTGCCGAGGATATCGCTCAGATTTTCCGCAACCACGGCTTTGACCCCGAGGTGCAGGAATATAATGCTCCCGCGCCCAGCAGGTTGGCGTTTGCCGTTACCGGTATCCTGGCGTTTGCCGGCGCCCTGCTGATGGGCATCGGCGGCGGTATCGGCTTGGTCGGCACCTTGCTGGCCATTGTCGGTGCCGTGCTCTACGTACTCGAGCGCACAGGGCATCCCGTGGTTTCGCGCCTGGGAAAGACCGGTGTGAGCCAAAATGTCATCGCCTATCACAAGGCCTCGGGCCCGCTTGCGTCTCCTCGCAACCGCCCGGTCGTCGTGGTGGCCCACTATGATTCCCCCCGTGCCGAGCTCCTTGCTCGCGAGCCCTACGCTCCGTATCGTGCGCTCATCGCCAAGCTCCTGCCTGTCGCCACGATCGCGCCCGCGGTTGTCGCCATCCTGCGTATCCTGCCGCTCCCCGGCGTGCTCAAGGTACTGCTGTGGGTTGTCGCGATTTTGGCCTCCCTTGTGGCACTGGCCAACGCCGCCAATATCATCTCCAACCGTTTTGTGCTTCCCTACACGTCTGGCGCGGTGTGCAACAAGTCCTCTGTTGCCGCTATGCTCGGTGTCATGGACAACGTTGCCCCCTATCAGGGCGAAAACGAGTTCCCCGATGACATTCCGTTCGATACCTATTTTGGCGAGCAGAAGCGTCGCGCCGAGGAAATGGCGCGCGCGGCGGCCGAGTATGCCGCGGCCCAGCAGCAAAACGACTACGGTAACACCATTGAATATGAGGAGCCTTCCTACGACGAGGATGAGTTTGGCCAGCCGGTGGCGCCTGTCGACGCACCCGAGCAGGACGAGGCTTTTGATGGACAGATCGATGGTTTTGAGGGTGCCTCTGCCGACGAGACACTGATCGGCGTTATCGCCCCCGAGGCTCAAGACCAGACTGTCCAGGCAGAAGTGTCCACCGAGGAAGAGTCCACCGCCGAGCCGGCGGAGGAGCCCGCGGTGGTCGAAGTCGCCGAGCCCAAGCTCTATCGCAATGCCGCCGGCAATATCCGCTTTGGTTCGGATGCCATCCGCGCGCTCGGCATGCTTCCCGAGTCCTGCACGCTCGATTACGAAGAGGGCGAGGAGCCGACGTTTGAGCCGGAGCCTGCTCCCGTTGCACAGGAGCCTGCGCCCGCGGCCAGTACGGCTGTTGCTCCCGCCGAGCCGGTCGCTGCCCCTGTTGCTTCCGCGGAGCCTGACGATAAACCCGTGCTCGATTCTGCAGCTGGTCTGGATATTCTGGCGCCTGCCGCTCCGGCACAGGTTGAAGACGAGACCGCCGACGAAGACTATGACGAGTATCCGCAGCGCGTGTCCTATGAGAGTGACACCGATTTCTCGGCCGAGCTTCCCTCGACAACGCCCCATGCCGATATCGCTTCTGCGTTCTCCTCGATTGGTGCCAGCGCTTCTAGCTTCTTTAAGGGCGCCCTTGCGAAGGGCAAGAAGTTCGTCGACGACTTTGAGGAAAAGCGCGCCGCTGCCCGCGAAGCCGCCGAGCGGGAGGCCATCGCCCAGCAGCAGGCCGCCGAGGCCGAGCGTGAGCGTGCGGCACAGGAGTTCGAGCAGAGCGAGAACGAGCAGCCGAAGCCTGTCGATGTCGCCGACGCCACGACGTCCTTCGAGGCTCCGCAGCCGACATCCGCAGACGTTGCCGAGGCTACGACGTCCTTTGAGGCGCAGCAGCCGGCCGATGGCACCATGTCATTTGATGCCACGATGACGTTTGAGAAGCAGGGCACCGCAATTGCCGAGCCCCTTCCCATCTCCGATGATGCCCAGGGCGCCGCCGATGATTCGGTTGCCGACGAGGCCGATTCCGTTGAGGCCAGCGCACCCGAGCAGGACGAGGCTCCTGCCATGGAGCAGGAGTCCCCTGCGATTGACGAGGCTCCCAAGACGGATGAGTCCAGGCCTTATTCTACGCAGATCTTTACCATGCCCGCGCCGGGCGACCCCGGTGCCACGGTGGCCAATGTCGCCCCCACGCAGGACGAGACAGTTGACTCCCTCATGGCGCAGATTTCGTCTCAGGTGCCTCCGCGCCAGCAAATGAATATCCCCGACCCCGCCGCCGCGCCCGCGCCCTCTTCGTCGCCGCTTGCCTCGGTCCCCGATCCGTCGCTGCCTTCGATGCAACAGGCCAATGTCGCGTCCCGCACGTCGCTGTTCGATCTTCCCGATCCTTCGGCACAGACAAATGATCCCTTTGCGACGGCGCAGGGTCCCGAGCCCACATCGGCACCGGTCGCGACCCCCATGCCCATCTCCTCGGGTGCGCAGCCGCTCGAGACCATCTCGGCTCCTGCTTCGACGGGCGCCAAGCCGCAGAAGCGTGGCCTGGGTGGCTTGTTCGGTCGCAAAAAGAAGAACGAGCAGGACAGCATGAGCGACTGGCTGGGCGTCGAAGACGATTACGATGCCAAGAAGTCTGGCCGCGGCATTGGCTCGTGGGATAACTTCGAGGATGACGACGACGGTTGGAAGGGCGGCGCCACTTCCTCCGATGGTGCTTCTGCCGAGGATATGCTCTCGGCCGTTGCCTCCATGGGTGACGATGAGCTGCTCGGCCACGATATCTGGTTCGTCGCAACGGGCGCGTCCGATTGTGACGGCGCCGGCATGAGGGCGTTTTTGGCCTCGCATCGTGACAAGCTCCGCGGTGTGTTCTTCATCAACCTTGAGTCTATCGGTGCCGGCAGGCTTTCGGTGGTGACGGTCGAGGGCGAGCAGCAGCTGTTTAAGGGCGATCGCCGCATCATGAATCTGGTCAGCAAGGTGTGTAAGTCGTTCCACGTCGATTGCGGTGCGTTCGAGATGCCCTATGCAAAAACCGATGCATCCGCAGCGCTCGAGGCGAGCCGTCGCGCCCTTACGATTGCCGGTGTGGACGGCCCGCGCCTTGCCTGCGCTCGCACCGAGGATGACCTGCCGTACAACGTCAATCCGACCAATATCGCTACGGTGTCCGAGGTCGTGACCGAGGTCATTCGTCGTTCGTAGACAGACCCGCTAAGGAGTCAGCGTGTTTTCGTACATCAAGCGCCATTGGCCCATCTATCTGATTTTGACCCTGATCGCTATCGCATTGGGTTTTGGGGCCGCGTATGTCGTTGGCGTTAAGGGCTCGACGCCCGAGACGACAATGAACGAAGAGGTGGAGCAAGAGCAAAGTTTGGGTGCCGACGGTATTTCCGAGTCCGATCGGGCAGCCATCGATGGCGGTTCGTCATCTGCTGAATAGCCGATTCATAGTTTATGCCCAAGGCGGGCGAGCCGGGAGATTGGCTCGCCCGCCTTTTCATCGTGCTAGCGCTTCTTTGTGGCTGACCTAAGGCGAGTGAACCATATGGCTGCAGTGCCCGAGGTCAGGAGTGCGGTGATGCATGCGGCGACGGGAACAGATCCCGTTGCCGGCAGGTTCTGAGGCAGGGCGCATCGTTGGATGACCCGGTCCTCATCATGCGCCTCGAGTTTATCGCCACCGCCGTTGCGGCAAAGATCGACGCGCGCACTGTTGGCAAGTGCGGTTTGGGGCGTATAGGACGACGTTGCCTGCATATGCACGACTGCGCCTCGGGCATCCGAGCTAAGGGCCGCCTTGACATCGTCAAGATCGTCGTGCTCGTCTTTAAGGTCATCCCGGGTCCAAGAGCCCGTCTCGCTTCTGGTTGTAAAGTCGGCGGCTACCGCACCGTATTCAAAACGGATGCCCGTGATGACGGCGTCGTCTGTAAGATCAATCTCTTTCGTATCGAGCGTGACGGACTTGTCCGTCGGGATATCTGCTTTCCATAGGTGCCACCCGTCGTAATCGACGAGACGCACATCGTCGCCCAGCAGCTTTGTAACCTCTTCCGTTTCGAGCCAAGGATTGTGGTGCCCGTCGTCAAGCGTTGCGTTGACCTGCTTGCCCGTGTCGCTTGTTCCTGCCGGAGACGTTCGATACCACACATTGCACAGCCCGTTTAGATCACCGACCGCAATAGGGGTTTCAACGGCAACAAGTTTCGCTGCGCCATCTTTGGCGCACTCAAGGTCGTCGGTGATGGTCAACTCGTCGACCCAGGTGCTCGAATCATTTTTGGCGTCGATGGTATAGGAGAAGACGCCTTGCGTATTGGCCCGTGCTTTGGCTCGGTTTTTTCCGTCGCCATTGGCAACGAGTTTGCTTACGACTGGCTGTGCAATCTCTTGGCGCTTATCGACGATTCCCCTGATCTCGATGGGGGTATCCTTCATGGCTACGGTTTGAACTTCTCCCGTGGCCTTTACTTTAAACGTTATCTCTTCGGCGGGGTCGTAGGTACGCGGGGACATCGTTTCGCGTAGGGTGTAAGTACCGGGTGAAAGGTGCTCAATGTGGTGCGGTTTGCCGGATGAAGTCCAAGAATCGATTTCGTTGCCATTGGAGTCGCAGAGGACAAGCTCGGCGTCTGTCACTTCCTGACCTCCGCACGCGTCGACTTTGGAGACATCGATCTTGGTGTAGTCGTTGGAAACGTCAAGGCGCACTTCGATCACAGGCGTTTGCTGGTCGGCGTACGATAACTTCACAGTATGTGGGGTCGGGTTGAGCAGATAACCTTCGGGCGCTTGTGTCTCGACGACCTCGTAGGTGGCGGTACCGCATCCCAGCGAAAGATGGTCGACTCGCGCATGTCCCCGTTCGTCGGTTGTAACGGTGGCGACGGTTTCGCCATCCAGGGCGACGATGCTGCCGTCGGTTCGCGCGATGTCGCCGACAGCGCGGATGTCAAACGTGGCTCCAGCGAGGGTGCGCCCACCTACAGCATCCGTCTTAATGATTTCGATGCTTCCGGTTGCGGCGTCGTCATAGAACGAGACGACGGCGACCGGTGTCAGATTTCTGTCGGCGGGAATCGCTATCTCCAGGTCTTCTCCGCGCAGATACGGTTCCTTGGCCGATGCCTCGTGCACGTAGTATGTTCCGGGATTAAGTGATTCGGGCAGCGTGACGGAGCCGGTTGCATCGGTTGTGAAGGCGTTCATTACATTGTGGGCCGGATACCAACATGTTTGCGAGACGGGCTCGTGATGGCTATCGAGCAGCTGGAACGTAAAGCCGGCAAGTGGCACGGTGCCGCCGGTCTGAGCATCGCGCTTTACGATTTGAAGGTGTGTCGACAGGGCGTGGTTGTCAACGATGTACTGAAGCTCGGCGCCGTCTGCGGTCTGCTCTGCTGTGATGGTCCATTCTCCTGCTTGCTTAAATCCTTCAGGGACCGTTTCTGCAACCTCGCGAACGGTGTAGCCCGCGCGGTCGTAGGGAATGGCACCGTGAGCGCCGGCGGGTCGCTTGCCTACGCCAAACCATGCTTCGGGCTGGTCTTTGGTGGAGGCAAAGCCATAAACGTTTGTGGTCAACGTGCCGACGACTTGTTGGGAGCTATTGCTGACAACTTCAAAGACGACGCCTCCCGCCGGCTGCTCAAGGCCGGACTCATCGCTATCGCCATGGTCCTTAAACTTCGAGATTTCAAGGTCAAAGGCGATGGGGATGTTGGGAATACGGCTTTCGAGCTCAACGATGCCCGTATCTCCGAGTTGCTCGGCACCGACGGTGTAGCTCCAGCAGTCGTTTGAAATCAGGTAGCCCTCGGGTACTTTCGATTCGTAGATGGTAAAGGTGCCCAGAGGAACGTCATTGAGGATCGCCCATCCGTTTTCGTCGGTCGTAAGGGTGCGAGCCCAGCCGGGAGTTGATTGCGAGACGCAGGTAAATTCAGCGCCCACAAGCGACGCCCCAACTTGGGCGCCGGCATCCGTGGCGGCATCGATTTTTGCAATACGCAAGGTGATGGTGCCGGGCTGCTCGTTGATAGTGACATGTTCGCCGCTGTTTTGTGTGGTGAAGGCTATTCGGTCGCTTCGAGGGATATAGCCTGCCGGGGCTTTGGTTTCGACCAGGTAATATGCCGTATTGGGCAAAAGCGTTGCTTGTGCACGCCCGTTTTCGTCCATCTGGATAGTGCCGACACGTGCATCGCCCGCACTTTCAAAGATATCGAAGGTTGCGCCACCGAGTCTGTATGTGTCGTTACCGGCGGTGATGTCAGCCCGGGACGATTGTTTTTGGAAAGATACGGAGACGGCGGGCAGAACATAGAGCATGTCCTGGTGTCGACCCTCGCCCGAGACCGGGCCGTGATAACGCCTGGCTCGATGTGGGGCTGCCTTAATGGATCCGGACTTAGCGCTCTCGTAGAGCCAACGTGCAGCCGCTACAGCCTCGGCGTTTTCGTAAAACCTACCGCTTCTGGCAACTCCCTTGCTATTTGTATACGAATAGGTGCCGTCGGGGTGCGTGGTTCCGTTGAGCATCCACACGGCAATCTGGGTGGCGGCGCGGGCGAGATCGGGCGACATATTGTGGCCGCCAAAGGATGTACTGGAGGGGTATCCGTGGCAGACGATGGCGGCAAATTCGTCATCGAGCCATGTCCAGCCCTGGTTATATGTGCGCCATGGCCCTCCCGGCTTGCTGGGGCCGGGGCAGTCTTGATTCATGCAGTACGAAATCGAAGTGTCCTGTGCCTCGTATTTACCGACACCGAAGGGGCCACAGCCGTCGCTTATGGTGCGGAAATTAAGGGCGTCACTCCCGTCGACGGCGAGCGCGGTCCCTGGGGCCAGGCAGCCGATCAGAAAAAAGAGGAGCAGGAGCAGCGGACCTGTTGCGATTGCGCTGTGGACAGAGTGCGTGGGTGCGTTGGACATGGCTGCTCCTTATCCCTCGTGCGCCGCACGGGGAGGCCGCGGCGCTTGGGATGAGGCTACCGCCATGGTTCATGCGGGTAAGTACCAGAAGCTGACCAAAAGCTTGCCCGATTTCTGACAAATCGAGCTCAAATACAACAATCAGATAAAAGTGCAGGTAGAAGAAGGTAAGAAGAGAAAGACAAAGGTCCTCATCTCCACAATCGGAGTGGTTTTCAAACGATTCTCCACAGCTAAAACAAGCATCGACACCCTTGTATCGAACAAGACAACCGCGTTATACTAGCCAACACACAAGCGGGCATCGCCAAGTGGTAAGGCATCAGCTTCCCAAGCTGACACTCGCGGGTTCGAATCCCGTTGCCCGCTCCAGTAAAAAGCACAAGCACGGCAGCGTTACGTTGCCGTGCTTTTTACTACCAAGTGCCGGGATTCGAACCCGCCAGGGTGCGAGCGTAAAGCAAACGCGAAGCGTTTGTAGCGAGCAGGCGAAGGCGCCGGCAGGCGCCTGAAGCCGGTGCGTATTTGCAAAGCAAATACGCGGACGTCCCGTTGCCCGCTCCACCGAGCACGGGAGGCATGGGGACGGCAAATCCAGCAAAGTCTTCCCCACCGTCTCCGTGAATCCGAGGAGATCGCCTGAAGCCGCTCTATGCTACAAAATGTTAGGTTAATGCCCGTTATCGTTACTTGCGCCCGCGCACGGTACAATGGTTGGGTTACGACCAACGTGCCAATAACCAAAAAGGAGCCGCTATGATCGATCGCTATACCCGCCCGGAGATGGGACACATCTTCTCCCTCGAGAACAAGTACGCCATTTGGCAGGAGATTGAGGTCCTGGCCTGCGAGGCGCAGGCGGAGCTCGGCAAGATCGGTATTTCCAAAGAAGAGGCCCAGTGGATTCGCGACCACGCCAACTTTGAGAAGGCGAAGGTTGACGAGATCGAGGAGGTCACGCGCCACGATGTCATCGCCTTCCTGACCAATATGAAGGAGTACATCGACGCCGATGTTCCCGAGGGCGACCCCAAGCCCAGCCGTTGGGTTCACTATGGCATGACCAGCTACGACCTGGGCGATACGGCTTTGTGCTACCAGCTCACGCAGGCCTGCGACCTAATCATCGAGGACGTCAAGAAACTCGGCGAGATCTGCAAGCGTCGCGCCTTCGAGGAGCGCAATACGCTCTGCGCCGGCCGCACCCATGGCATCCATGCCGAGCCGATGACCTTCGGTATGAAGTTTGGCTCTTGGGCATGGGAGCTCAAGCGCGATCTCGATCGTCTTGAGGACGCTCGCAAGAACGTTGCCTTCGGTGCCATCTCGGGCGCCGTCGGCACCTACAGCTCCATCGAGCCGTTCGTCGAGGAGTACGTCTGCGAGCACCTGGGCCTGGTCCACGATCCGCTGTCCACGCAGGTCATCAGCCGCGACCATCACGCCTACCTCGCCGGCGTCCTTGCCACCACGGCGGCCACCTGCGAGCGCATCGCGACCGAGGTCCGCAACCTGCAGAAGACCGATACGCTCGAGGCCGAGGAGCCGTTCCGCAAGGGTCAAAAGGGCAGCTCCGCCATGCCGCACAAGCGCAACCCCATCACCATGGAGAAGGTCTGCGGCCTGTCGCGCGTCGTGAAGTCCAACGCTCAGGTCGCCTTCGATAACGTCGCCCTGTGGCACGAGCGTGACATTTCGCACTCCTCTGCCGAGCGCGTCGCCCAGGCCGATAGCTTCATCGCGCTCGATCACATGTTCCAGTGCCTCATCCGCGTTATCGACGGCCTGCAGCTGTATCCGGCTCGCATGATGGCCAACCTCAACAAGACCCGCGGCCTCATCTTCTCCTCCAAGGTGCTGCTGGCCCTCGTCGATACGGGCATCACCCGCGAGGACGCCTACGCTATCGTGCAGGAAAACGCCATGGCAACCTGGCACGAGGTACAGGATTGTGTCTCCGGCCCCACCTTTAAGGAGCGTCTCGAGGCCGATCCGCGCTGCACCGTCAGCCAGGAGAAACTCGACGAGATCTTTGATCCGTGGGACTTCCTCACCCGCATCGACACGGTCTTCGACCGCCTGGAGCAGCTGAACTTCGAGTAGGGTTAACCTAATTCGACCGCTTGCGGATGCATTTCAACCTTTGGCGCCTTGCCCATCTTGGGCGAGGCGCTTTTTTTCAAGACTTTAGTCTGCTGGCCGCGCAGCGGCCAGCTTTAAACCACCCGCTACG